>JBGTAU010000331.1:0-11406 GCA_041749675.1 Rhizobiaceae bacterium
CTTGCATATAGCGCACCAGACTCTCCAAATCCCATTTTTGCATGCTGATTTCTTTCGGACAAGTGATACAAGATCAGGAACCGTTTGGAAGTCGTTAGAATTTTGAACAGATAGTACAATCTTAAGCGGCTTCAATGCCCCTATCAGGTCAACGTTAACCTATTGGTTTTGCGGAATTTGACGTTGGAATAACTCCCGTCAGCGATGCGGCTTTGCTATTCGCTAATTGTTCTACAACGAGATCCAAGCGCCGTTTACGGGCCAGGCTCAGGACCTAAGCCCAATCGATCTTAAATGTATGATCCGGATATATCGTCTCCGCCGCGGGGATGTCACTGTGACTTTTGATCAAAAAAGTATGCAGTATTTGTTTGCTCATGTACCTTTGTTTGCTGACGTACCAAGGTAAAAAAATGGGCGGCTCATTAAGCCGCCCAATTCAAATTTTATTTACATGCGCGCGTGGCGGTTGGCACACACTTCGGAGGATCAGTATCGCCGCCGCCGCCACCGCCTATGCTCACACAGACGCCCGTACCGGGGATTGGGATTTGGCCAAAGCCGCACTTCGGTATGTTGATGCAACGACCTTTCACGCTGATCTGTCCGCGTCCACATTCGCGTTTTATAACCTCGACGCATTTGTTGATTTTCGCGTTGTAGACAAAAGGCGGACGGCAAACCGGTTGAACCGGATCACAGCGATTACGCTTGGCATTGTAAGCCGTGCCTTTACCACAAACCGGACGAACAGGATTACAAAGATTGCGCTTTACGCTGTACTCAAAGCCTTTGGCACACACCGGCTCACACCGGCCACGCGCTGGCTGAAAGCGTTGGCCTTGTTTACACACAGGCTCCGGCTTGAAGCAGCCTTTACCCGGCGCGAACTTGAAACCCTTAGCGCAAGCGCAGGCGGATGCCGACGTTTGCACCATGTTCTTATATTCGCACACGCATTTGCCGCCCTTGGTCACTGTTGTTTCCAAATCACACTTTGGCTCAACGACCTTGCGCACACAGCCTTGACCAGCCTTCAGCGTGAACCCGTCGTTGCATTCGCATGCAGTTTTGGAAACAGGGTTCATGTTGTCAAACCGGCAACGGCAGAGGTCACCAGCGTTGGTAGCTGTAGCGGGATCGCAGACGAGCGGCGGTATTTTTAAGTTCGCAATTAATCCGTCAATTCGCACACATGATGAGTTGGAATTGTCTGGATTCGCGGCCATACCAGGCCAATTGGTATGACGGGCACAGTTAAAGTGCGGACCGGCATTGGGCTCGGGACTATCTGCCATCACCACATTGATAATAGAAGTACCGCCGCTAATTGAACTGACCGGTATGGTACAGTAGTCGGCCGACAAAGACCCTTCGATTGGTCCAACCCAACTGCAATCCCAAGGATCGGTGGACGTCATCGATTGAATAGTCGCGACGCCTGCAAGGTTGTTGGTTGCGTCAGCGACCATATCTTCAATGAACACATTGCCTGATACTCCCGTGACGGTAACTTTGATCTGGCAGGTGAAGGTATCGTGAATGCCATCGTTATCGATATCAGCCGCTTGCGGGTTGCCAGCGCATGTTTTTTCGACAGCGACTGTCGGTTTTGCAGAGTTTGCTATCAGCGGTACACACACTCTCGGTGACACCAAAGGAGGAATAAGCGCTTGGCCCAAACCATCCCCCCCTGCCCCTTCCACACAGTTCTGACTTTCCATTGCCGTGCCAAGATCAAACAGCTGTACTGTCACATCAATGATTGACGTGCCGCCAGCTGCCATCAAATCAGCACTGTTAATGGTAATCGGCGCTGTCACACCATCCGCCACTGGCAAAGCTGGATAGGTCCAGTTCTGCGCTGATGTCATGGCGGTGATCTGGTTGGCAGGATTGCCAAGTCCATTCAGCGTTTCGTTCACTGCGATAACCGGCGGCAAGGTTCCAGTGCCCGTCACAGTGATATGACACACCGCAGTGGCGCGATTGGAGCCTGGCACTTGCACAGCAGGATCACATGTTTTTGTGACAGACAGTGTCGCGGGTGTAGGAGGTGGAACATCAGGACCGCCTGGAAGCGGTACGCAGGTTTCTTGTGACGATACTGGGGGACTGGATGGCGCAGCATTATGCACATCAGCTGCCCCCGTCGCTATCACACAGTTCCGAGCTTCGCCCGGCTTGATGCCAAGCGGCACCTGCACTGGGATCAAAATTTCAGACGTTCCGCTTGCAGGAAATGCATTACCGGCAATCACACAACTAACCGGCCCAGCAGCGCTTGTCGCGCTGCAGCCCCATGGATCTGCCGATTGTTGCCCGCTCGTACCAAAGGCTGGCGAAACCAACGCATTGGAATCAGAAAGCTGTTCCGTGAACGCGATAAACGGTGGGCGCGGTCCGCCTGTTGCAGTCACCGTAATCTTGCAATAGCCCGCCCAAGGGCCATTGGCTGTCAAGGCAACAACACCAGAGCAGTCCTTTTTCACATCAAGTTTGAACTTGTCCCCGTCCACCGTAAACTTCGTACAAGACTCTCCATCAGGCTTCGGCACCGGATTTTGTCCAACCGCCACATTGGCACAGTTTTGGCTTTCCAGCGCATGACCTTTGCTCGGAAATGACACTTTGACATCAATCACCGACGTGGAGGTTGCCTGGTTAAGCAAACCGCCATTGATCGAGCAATTTGCCGGTGAGCATGTCCATGCCGGCGTTGTCGATGAGACCGCTGAAACCGCTGTGCCACCGCCAGACATAACTTCATTTACTGTAATTGGCGCAGATTGCGGACCGGTCGTTGTCACAGTTATTTTGCAATCTGCCACGTAGGAATTGATTGCACCAATGACTTCTTCGACTGGGTCACAGGTTTTGGTGACTTTGATCGTGCTCTCTGCGTCATCTTTACAGCTGAGAATATTGCGGACATTGATCGTTGCACCGGCCACCGTAGCGGCGACAGGTGTCGTTGGATTATAGGTTGTAGTCCATACTTCTGTTTGGCTCTTCTTGCATAGACCCGTTAAAGGGGCAGTACCTTCAATAACCGAACAATTCGCACCCACAGGGACATTGGATTGCACATAAGGTGCGCTATCGGCGAATGTGGCATTTGTTGTCGTGCCGCCACAGGTGACCGCAATCGGGAAGTTCACATTGGTGATGTGCGTTCCATTATACGATGCTTCTTTCGCAACTGTCAGCTTGCCAAGCTCTTTTACAACAATGGGTACACAGCTCTCATCAGCCGGTTTTCCAGCCACCGCGACCTTGGCACAGTTCTTCGCTTCCATCGCATCGCCTGCATTGGCAAATACAGCGATGGCCCCGATTATCGTTGTAGAAGTGGTTTGGTTAAGCGCCGTGCCATTAATCGAACAAGTCGGCGTCGTGCAGACCCAAGGTGCAGGCGCGGTCATGTTCACAATCGTACCAGTGCCAGCAAGCGTATCACCAACCGTAATTGGGCTAGTTTGCGGGCCAGTGGTGGTCAAAGTTAGCGTACAATTGGCGTGGTAACCAAGACCAGTAGCAACTTGGCTGACCGGATACTTTCCGAACACAGCCGATTCACATTTCTTGACCACATTGACCGTGCTTTTGCTGATATCAAAATCGTCGCATGCCCTTTTGATCTTGGATTTGCCATAAGTGGCGGAGGCGCAATTGGTTGCCTCCTCCACAGCACCAGCGTTGGCAAAAGTCACCTTCACGTCAATGGTTGATGTGTCAGATGGACCCGTCATCGTATTGCCAGGCAATGTGCAATTCATCGGCGTATTGCCGGGCACCATTGGCGGTATACAACTCCAAGGATCAGAGGATCCTGCATAGGTGACCGTCCCCGCCCCGTTCATCACTTCCGAGATATTAATCGGATTGGGGATAGACCCTGTGGTGGCGACCTTAATATGGCACATAGCAACATAGCCGTTCGGCGGCATATTAGGCCGTGGCGGCAAATCGCCAATCCACACATGCTTGGCCACATCACAAATTTTGGAAACAAGTATTGGCGGAGGGCACTCTAAATCCGTCGGTATGGTCACTTTGATTTTGCCATTACAGCACAGGTCCAATCCCTCGGCAGATCCCGCGCCTTGCGTGGTTCCTTCCACATCCAGATCAATCACTTGGCCTGGCACTGCGCCTGCCAAGGTAATTTTCACTTGCCCCCCAATCACAGGATAGGTCGCTTGCGGCGAAACGATGGTCACGCCCAGTGTCAAAGATGTGATATTTAACGAGGTCGGCACAATTCCGCCAACGCCTGTCGGGTTGAGTGTGATGACATAAGTGCCGGGAGCCTTGCCACACGTGACTTTGGGGTCTGACGAGAGGCAAGCTTTCTCGACAGGTGGGTCCATCTTGCAATCAACGACACAGAAGTCATTGTCCTTACCGGGCTTGGTACCTTCAATACTTGTCGCTTTAACGACGTGGACAATATTTCCAGCTGGCGTTTTAACATCATATTCAAGGGTTGCCACAATATCGTAGCAACCAAGACCATTGAGGTCCGGTTGAGCAAGATCGAATGAGTAGGCTGAACCTACGATAACGCCATTCGAGAGCGTCTTGATAATGGAACCACCTTGGCGAACATCCAGCTTGACCGCGACATTTGTTGCAATTACTCCAGTTGGAATAAGTACTTTGCCTGTAATTTTGGTTTTTTTGTCTGGCTCACATATTTTCAAATCCACCGTAGGATCAAGTGTAATGCCGACGTCTTCAGGCTTCTTGCAGTCCGCGCAGGTATCATCAACATAGGTGTAGGCGGGATGACCAGTGTGCACACAGTCCGAGTTGACGAAATAGATAATGACTTCTTTGCCCACATGTGATGACAAATCTAATTTTGCACAACTCCACGCCGAAAACATAATTGGTTCATTGGCTGTCGGAGAGTTATCATAACCAACAGGCTTATCAGCACTTAAAACGAAATTGGGATTGTAGCCTGACGCCGGCTGCACAAATTTATCAATGATTGCGCCAGTGGTGGGATCAATGGCAATCGCTTGGAAGTAGGGCTCTTCGCCAGTAAAGTTAATCGAACTATCATGCGCTTTGTTCATCACTGATGAGTAGCGAAATTGATAAATTGAGTTGGCTGATTGAACTATGAACCGTTTAGCAGTGCCTTCAATAAGGCCACCTGCGGAATGCTTATTTGCTGGAGCAAACGCATTTCCACCAAGACGAAGAGACATTGCCCCTTCCTGCGTTTTGGGGTGCCCTGCAGACGGCAAGTTTAGGTCAGTACCCGCGCTTTCAATAACATGGCACGCTTCAGTGGTCGCTAAGTGGCCTTGATTGGATTGTGGCAACAGGCATGTTGACGACAGTGTTGGCGGGAATGGCCCAACTTTGGTTTCGTAAGCCGTTGATATCCCTGTTCGCTTTGCGCGGAACGAAATCCAGTCTGCCAAACCAGCTTCAAACCCTGCATTTGAGCATTGCGGCGTAACGGGTGTCTTTTCGTAGACCTCTTTGAATACCGCGTTCGGAAAACTTTGCGCAGCCGCAGAATTAAGTCCCGTCACCACAGCGAACAATACAACAAGGATACGTGATATAAAATGCGAGGTGCGGGTCATTATTTTGGTTCCCTGCAAAATCTTGGCTTCTTGAATGTGCGTGTTCATGTCCGCCTCCTCAATTCGCTTGCTTCTTCACGCAGGCTTTTGCCGGCGCGAAAGTGGTGACGGCTGTTTTGCAACAGTCGAAAGGCTTACCGCTTTTCATGGCAGCGCCGTCGAAGATGCAAAGGCCCACACTCATCAACTGGCCCGGCGCTAGGCCTGTAATATTGAGATTGGCAAGCGGCCCGAGTGGTACCATCGGGCCATTAGCAATGCTGATACCGGGCGAAGTGCCGGTGATTTTGATGGTGTCCGCTTGAAAGCCGGTGCCGGCATCCAGCAAATACGTCCACGTCCCAGTCTTGTCATCGCAGGCAAATTTTCCGCGGGGCGCGGCGCATTGTGGCACGGGGCAATCTACGCCGGGTGTGCAAGTGCCTCCATCGGGGTAATCTACATACTCTGGGTTAGACCAAGGATAGCCAGCGCCGCCCCAATAGCCAGGGCCAAATCCGCCGCCTGCAACGGCAGACCCCGAGCAGCCCGTTCGATAGATTGTTACATCGCCAATCCAGCCTTGCGTGCGAAGATCGCTATAAGGCAAAGGCTCGCCGTTAATGTCGGCAAGATCAGTGTTATCCGGCTCATTATCGAGCATATAGCTCGCCCATGGTGGTGAGTTTTTGTCCTTAACGGGGCCCGAAGGCATACCCTGCAAACCATCGATCACCAGCGGCCCGCCAGGCAGCAGCGCAGCTTTTAGCTTTTCATCTTGTGTGTGGCGCAAGTCCTCCCCCGTGGTCCAAAGCGAGGCTTCGCACACATTGGTGTCGAGATAGCCATCGTCCGTGTAGCCATAGTTCAACGCTATGCCACCATTGGTGAAACGCTCGCCCTTGTCGAACCCAACCGCATATTCTTCCGGTTCTGGAATCCAGCGGCTCGGCGTTGCCGGATCATCTTCAGGGCTTTCCAGCCAATAACGATACAGCCGCGATTTGCCGCTGTCAGCAAAGTTGGCATAATCATAAACGGACTTAATCTCCCCGCGCTGCGCCAAAACCATCGCGCCTTTATGGGTAAATAGAATGTCTGAAATCGGCAAATCCTTCGGCTTGGTTGGAACATCAAGTTCCCACTGCGCGGCCTCTAAGAATTTGCCGGTATCTTTATCAAACCCGACAGACCAAATCTGATTACCGCCGACGACTGCGTAGTAAAGACGGCCTTCATGAAAAGCCAAACCCCAAACGCGGCGGTCCTCATCTGTGTATCCATACGTTTCCGCATCTTCAGGATCAAAATCGCTAGATGTAATATCAAGCTTACTGCCCGAATCATACGCCACAGGCTCTAACTTCGCCGACGCGCGACCGGTTGTGCCATGATCAAATATCTCAATTTCGCTACCGTCCATGCCGAAGCGATGGATCATACCGGTGGCGAGATCAGAGACGAATAATTGCTTCAGTTCAGGCACATAAGTGATGTTGCCGAGCCCCGCGCCAGCATTGGCAGTGCCATCTAGCTGAACATTGGCAAACAGCGTGATCTCACCCGTAATGCCATCGACCTTCCAAATGCTTCCCGGCCCGCCTTGGCTGCCATCCCCGCCGTTGGTGTCGCCCTTGCCCCACTGTCCATCCATCCAGAGAGCATCTGCGGTTCCGGCTTTCTCACGTTCAGGACGGCCATCATCGTCAGCATCGGGCGTCACAATCTGCAATCCGTAAGCAGAAGTCGCGGTCAGATAAATGTTCGGCTTTTGCACATTGTCCGCAGGGTCCACCATATCATCCAGTGTCACACCAAACACTTGGCCCACGTCTTTAGCAAAAAATTCACGCACCCGGGTTGAAGGCCAGGCGCGTGCGTCCCACACAAAACCGGGTGCGGCCAGATAGTTCACCCTCGCGGAAATACCATCTGGATTGATCAGCGTTTCATCAAGAATTTGCGCCGCTGTCAGCGGTGGATCTATCGGCGGATCCTGCAACGCTGGTTCGACAACGCCCGAAAAGCCCGTCACAACTGCATCGCCCAAGGTGAGCAGTCCCGGCTCATCAGCATGTGCACAGAATGAAAGGAAAAACGCAGACATAAAAGCAACAGCAGCCAATTGCGCCGAAACAACGTGTTTCAAATTTTTCGATTCCATCGTCCACTCCCCCATTCAAGCCCAAGCGTAAGCACTCGCTGAGCAAATATTTGGGGAAAGGCTAGCCGCGAAATCCTGGGCGCGATATCACCCACTAGGGTGAAAGAATGATTATTTTGAGTTTATTTGCGCCGCAAATTCCGGTTCAGATCAACGGGAGGCGCAAGCGTTTGGGGTGACAAAAACCTGCCGGCAATTCGGCGCTCCCACGGTTTTGTGCGTGCAATGACACGGTTTTGCACCAACAAAATCAATTCATTGTAGCGCGCCAGCCCAATGTCGATCTGAACCCAGTATGCTGCAGAGTTGACCAATGTAAATTGTGCAGCCTTAAACGCCAGCAGCATCGCTTCGAATTTATCTCCCAATTCGCTATCCTGCCAAGGAATTTCCGGCGCTCTGTAAGAGACTGACACGGTGTACGGCGCTACGCCCAGATGCGAAATGAGATCGACCAAATCTTTCTGTATGCCGTTGGCTGCGACAATGCGCCCCAAAGGAGTGCCGGCAGCATCCAATTGATCCAATGAGATAAGCAGTCCCGCAAAATTCTGGCGCGCGGAGTAATCATGATGGTCGTGATTTCCAGCGATACCAGCGGCGTTCACATTGTTCCCTTCATGCATGGCGTGATTGGACAAAACAGTCAGCTGTTGATCAAATGCCGATAAAAAGCGCTGACTTTTTTCCAAAGTTTGTTGAAATATCAGTCGATAATTTAAGCTCTCAGCATCGCTTAAAACCGCGCCGCTCTCCACCTTTTTAAGCAACGCTAAATGCGCGGCACGAATTCCTGAAGCCATCAAAAAATCATGTGGTACGCTGATCGCGGCGGCTTCATTCAAAGCAATGGTGAAGTTGGATACCTCTTGTTGTGACCAAGGCTCTGAACTGGTTCGAACATAAAAATACACGGCTGCAACCATGGCAACTGCGATCGGCGGCAGGATCAATCTTCGCGCCCAAAGCCAAATCACGCCATCATCCTTATTTTCGGCCCTATCAAATAGGGATTTCCCATTAAATTCACTTGCTTGTAACAAGTGAAATCCACTATCTTCAAAATGGGACACATGCGCGCGGTGAAATAATTGCGTGGGGAAGGAAAGTAATTTCTAGCATGGATGCCGATGACGTTGATCTGATTTCGCGCATTTATGATACGGCGCTTGACCCAAATATTTGGCCTGAATTGATGCTGCGTATTGCGCATAAATTGGGAGCGCGAGGATCCTTCATATTTGAACTTAGGCTCGATGACCAACGTCCGCAAATTGCATCCAGAATATTTTCGTCGAACTACGTTCCCGAAATCGTGCGTGACTATTTGATCCGTTTTAACGAAGAAGAAATCAAAGACCAGGACCGTTTTGCCCAATTGTCGCAACAAGGCGACAGCGTGGATTTGGTGAGCGATGTCGAACTGCGTACAAATTTGAGCGAGCTTTTGGCCCAGCCTAATATTGCTTTCATGATGAACCACGGATTGAAGCATCGCGCCGGGGCGTTGCTCAATAAGGATTTGGTCAATGTTGATCGCTTTGCCGTGCAGTACTCGGCAGAACACGGTCCAATTACCAAGGCAGAAAGCAAAAAGGCAGCGCTTTTCCTGCCCCATATCGCCAAAGTTATCGGTTTGTCGCGCCCGCTTGAGGCACAAATGGTTGCCAAGGGGGTTTTTGAAGAAATAGTGCGCAACATTGGCCAAGGCATCGCTGTACTCAGCCCGCGAGGTACGATTTTGTACGCCAACACCGAATTTGAACGGTGTATGAGCGAATATCGTTTTTTTCGCAAAACTGCCAATGGCGTGTTGCAACTTGCTCAAGAAAACACCGATGATTCGCTCAACAAGCGATATCACGATCTGTTGGCAAGTGACGACGCACACGGGCATTTTGGCGCACGTGCTCGTAAAGAAGCGATTGTCATTGCCCTCGAAAAACCCGGCACTGCTTTGTTCATCGAAATATGTCCGGTGGAAGCGAGCAACCGAACTGGCAATCTTGGCCAAGGATGCCGATTGGTAACGGTGATCGACACCAGTCGTACCGTAAATTGCGATACCCGAAGGTTGAAATCCTTCTATCAATTGAGCGCATCGGAAACTGAAATTCTCGAATTGGTCGCCCAAGGTCGCACCAATGCTGAGATTGGTGAAATGCGCAACAGAAGCCATGACACTGTGAAATCGCAAATGAAAAGTCTGATGCGCAAAACCAATTCGCAAAGCCGGACGGATCTGGTGCATATGATCCACAATTTGAGTTCTGCCATTAGTTATCAAGCAGAGCACTGACTGTGTCATTGGAGCACATTACACAGTGAATCTTGATTGATTTCAAGAAGTGTCGGCTTGCCAGACTTCGGTAGCGAGACCCAGCCGCGCGTTCCATCGGTCTGTGAAACACGCACCCATTCGTTCGCAACAGACTCAACACTGACCAAAGTGTTTTTCGGCATTTGTTTTAAGGCTTTAGCAGTAGGGTTAGGTCGAAGTCGCATTGTCATCACCGCTTCCGTACCTCCTACGCGGCATAATTTGCGCCAGCTTGAACTTGCCTGCGCGAGTAAAACATCAGCTTGTTCTTTGCGCCAATATTGAGCCGGCGCAGCTGCTTGCGACAGCCATTGTTCCGCAGCTTTCGAACCTTTGACTTTCAAAGAACGTGCCAACAAGCCACTGACCAACGCAGCAGCACCTGATGTACCATTGACGGCTACGTAGTGATCAGCCTTGTTTTCTGTCAATGTTGTTAGCAATCGACCGGGCGCATGAATATCAACGCACGTTCCAAAATTGCTAAAGCCCGGAGTTTTGTCGTTCGCGTCTGTTGCTGCAACAGTGACTGCATCTTTTGACGATGCTGGTGAAAAGCGACAGGCATCTTGCGCGTTGTTACCCGCTGCAACAACCACCGCCACACCATTCTTGGTTAAAACCGAAACAGTACTGTTTATCTTGCGTGACCATTTACCGGTCAAACTCATATTTGCAATCGCAGGCTTACCATCGGCAAAATCCGCTTCGCGAATGAGTAGCCATTCAGCAGCTTCGATGAGGCTGGACGCTTCACCGGTCTGATTGCGCGAACAGGGCAACACAACCAAATCAACCACTTCAGCCTTGGGCGCTGAGCCCGTTGTTATTCCTGCAATAAGCGCCGCCATTTCCGTGCCATGCTCACGACATTTTCCGCTGCGATGCGGCAAAGCATCTACGAAACTCGACCCGAATATTGCCCGGTTCGTAAATTCGCCATGCCGGCGATCAACACCTTGATCAAAAAGATAGATGCGTGAATAATAATCTCCAAATTCACGATTAAAAGAACCGTCGAGCGGAAGAGTGGGCGAATCCAAACGATCCAATCCCCATGAAAGAGGATCATTGCCACCTGCCGCTTTAATCTTGGTATCGGCATGAACGTCAAGCACCAGCGGATTGCGCGTTAGCGCAGCGGCTTGCTCAGGCGTTGCTTTCAACACCACGCTTAATAGAAATCGCCTTTGGATCGAGCGAATTTGACTGGGTTGAAGCCCAAGCTGCTGCGCCATTTCGGCACGCGAAATTGTCAAAAGATCCAGCCCAGCCGCCGCAAACGCGTCCGCATTCAGATCAACAATGTATTGACCGGCGATATCGTTGAAATC
>JBGTAU010000332.1:0-1723 GCA_041749675.1 Rhizobiaceae bacterium
GGATGGAATATGAGTAAGCAGACGAATAAGGCGAGGTTCTTCGCCTTCGGGTAGGCCGAGCAATTTTCCAAACAGCTTGGCCGTCTTTGGTCCGACGCCTTCGAGCGTGGACGCGAGTGAGAAATAGCGGTTGAGACTATCGGGGCGCATATCTACACAATGCGTCGAAGGTTGACGTTGATCAAGGCTGACATTCTCATTGTCCCGCGCTATATGCGTCTCACATTCAAATCTGCAGAGAAATAATATGACCGGCACCACCATATCGAGCGGTACACTTGACCCACGCCGCGCCAAACTTTTGTTTCGCAGCTGGCATCGTGGCATTAAGGAAATGGACTTGATATTTGGCAGATTCGCAGATGCGCATTTGGCAACCATGCATGATAGTGATCTCGACGAATTTGAAATGATGCTTGAAACCAGTGACCGTGATTTGTTGAAATGGTTTACCGGCGAGGAGCCTGTGCCTGACTTGGCGGACACGCCACTGTTTCAACGCATTGTTTTACATGCTTCAAATATGCAGTCACCGTATTAATGTCAGCATTTTCAAAAATCGGACTGAAAGTTGGTCAAACGAATCTTATCTTGGATGGCGTGCCAGATGGGTTTGAACCGTTTGTGTTGTCGCGCGTTTCAGATGAACTGGCGCCCAAAGGTCCGTTGATTTATGTGGTACGTGACGGCCAACGTATGGCCGATATTGAGCAAATTCTTAAATTTGTAGATCCGACGCTCGCAGTCATGAGTTTCCCAGGGTGGGATTGTTTGCCATATGATCGGGTATCGCCGTCCAGTGATACAGCGGCGCGTCGACTATCTGCATTGTCGCGTTTGATCGCCTTTCAGCAATCGCCACATCGGGCCATTATTTTGACCAGTGCCAACGCATTGTTACAAAAGTTGCCACCACGAAATGTGCTAGCGAGCCAAGGCTTTTCGGTGCAACCGGGCAACAGCGCTGATATGAATGCGCTGGCTCGGCGCTTGGAAGGAAATGGCTTTGACCGCGTACCAACGGTGCGCGATGTCGGAGAATTTGCACTGCGCGGCGGCATCTTGGATGTGTATGCGCCAGGCCAGGCTGAACCTGTCCGGCTCGATTTCTTCGGCGATACGCTGGAAAGTATTCGTGCCTTTGATCCCGCTACGCAGCGCACTACGGGCCAACGCAAGAGTTTCGATTTGGCACCGATGAGCGAAGTGGCTTTGACACCGGAGACAGTGTCGCGATTTCGCTCGCGGTATGTCCAAAACTTCGGTGCGGCGCGGCGGGAAGATGCTCTATACGCGGCGGTCTCTGAAAGTCGGCGTTTTGCAGGCATGGAACATTGGCTGCCGCTTTACTATGAGAACTTGGAAACGCTATTTGACTATGTTCCCAGTGCGCCATTGGTTTATGAGCATTTGGTCAATGAAGCGCTGACAGAGCGGTTTGAGTTGATTGTTGATCATTATCAATCGCGCAAGCGGCAAAGCGAGGCGCAGAGCAGTGGAGATTCCTTGCCTTATATGCCGATAGCGCCCGAGCTTTTGTATATGGACAGCAGCGAGGTTGCTGTAGCTGCTGGTGATCGCGCGGTTCTTCAACTGTCAGCGTTTAACAGTGTTGAATCTGGGCAGCGGCCCGTTGTGCATTTGGGCGCGATCAAAGGTCGCTCGTTCGCCAATGAGCGGCAAGATACATCGTCCAGCGTGTTTGATGCAGCCGTTTCTCATA
>JBGTAU010000333.1:0-1803 GCA_041749675.1 Rhizobiaceae bacterium
GCGCAACACTGCTTATGGCTTGCTGCGCAACCGGATCCGCGTCAATCAACTCAACATTGGCTGGATGTCATCAGAGGGTGAGGACCGCATTCAGCGCGAATATCATAAGGCCGATCCGGATTGGCTGACAAAAGCCGCAGCGGCGCAGCCGTTTGGCCGTCTGGTGGATCCGCAAGAGGTCGCGCGCGCCTGCGCTTATTTGGCAACCGATGAGTCCGGCATGATGACCGGCTCCGCCATTTGCCTCGATCAGTCGGTCTGGGGTGCTTATGATGGTTCGCCGCATCCGGTTGCCCCAATGTAATTGAATATCGCGTCAACGGACCTAAACTTGGCAGTTTTGTTGCCAAGCAAGAAAACCGGCTTTATCCATCCAAGGATGAAATATCTTCGATTCGCGATCTTTGCGCCGCTTATTGTTTCGGCATGCCAATCAGCATCCACGACGCCGCTGGATATCGACAATTTCAAGTTACCTGCACAATCGAAATATGCCTGCGATTCCGGCGAGCAAATCGCTGTTGTCAACAATGGTGCCAGTGTCACGCTGACCAAGCCCGATGGCACATCCGTCGAACTTCCTGCAGTGGAGCCAGGCTCACGCTCGAGATTCGGCGCGGGGATTGAAGCAATCGTCTTTGACGGCAGCAGTGCACTCTATATGGAAACTGGAAAGACGCCGTTAGACTGTAAGCGCTAAGCCTTTTGTCGCAGCGACAGCAATGTAGCTTGCCCATTTTGCTATTCAGACTATTTGACGATTGGTTCTTGCGCGATTTCAGCTTTGCTGCATTGCAAAATGGCGCTAGAGAACGTCCGGACCTTTCTGTGGGCGACAAATGGTGTCGCGCCAGTAGTAATACGAGGCAAACATGAGTTCGACCCTAAAGGGCAACCGGCCGCTTTCGCCGCATCTACAAATTTACAAGCCAATCCCTACTATGGTGTCATCGATCGTGCACCGCATTACCGGCGTTGCGCTGTATTTCGGCACAATTCTTGTTGCTTGGTGGTTGATCGCTGCCGCGATCGGTCCGGACTATTTTGAGTTTGTGCAGGGTATTATGGGCTCTTTGCTTGGCCGTCTGATCCTGTTTGGTTTCACATGGGCACTGCTGCACCATATGGTCGGCGGTATTCGCCATTTCATTTGGGATGCCGGTGCAATGATGGACAAAGAAACCACAACCAAAACAGCGTACGCCTCCATCATCATCTCGGTTGCTTTGACGTTACTCGTCTGGGTAATCGGCTACATGGTTCGTTGAGGGAGATTGACATGACTGACTTCCGCACCTCAGCCAAAAAAGTTCGCGCTCTTGGTTCTGCCAAGGATGGAACCGAGCATTTTTGGCGCCAGCGCATGACAGCGCTGGCCAACGTGCCGCTTCTCTTGTTCTTTGTCGGCTTCATCGTGTCGCTTAATGGCTCATCACACGGTGAAGTCGTTGCTGCGGTGTCAAACCCGTTTACAGCCGTCGCTCTGATTGCCGTGATGATTTCAGCGCTGTTTCACATGAAACTCGGCATGCAGGTCGTCATCGAAGATTATATCCATGGTGAAGGCAGCAAGATTATAATGCTGCTGTTGAACAGCATTTTTGCATACGGCATCGGCCTTTTGGCTGTTTTTGCCATCCTCAAGATCAGTTTCGGAGCATAAGGCCTCATGGCAACCGCCGGAAAAGCATACACTTACGTTGATCACAAATTCGATGTGGTTGTGGTTGGGGCCGGTGGCTCTGGCCTTCGTGCAACTCTCGGGATGGCCGAGCAGGGACTGAAGACAGCCTGCATCACCAA
>JBGTAU010000334.1:0-6128 GCA_041749675.1 Rhizobiaceae bacterium
ATGGAATCCAACGGCAAGCGCGTGACGCAAAGCGGAGACAAGACAGCCACGGTGACTGGACCTGTCGTCTGGGGTGAACCTGGCACTAACGGCCAACACGCCTTCTTCCAATTGTTGCATCAAGGGACTGACGTAGTTCCCGTTGAATTCATTGTTGGAGCCGAAGGCCATGAGCCAGACCTGCAACTGCATCAAGATATGTTGCTCGCAAACTGTCTGGCACAATCGGAAGCATTGATGCGCGGCAAGACTTTGAGTGAGGCGAAAGCGCAACTCAAAGCCAAGGGCATGAAACCCGATGAAATCACCAAGCTCGCGCCGCACAAAGTATTTCCAGGCAACCGCCCATCGATCACCATTATGCACCGCAAGTTAGATCCATTTGCGCTGGGCCGCCTGATTGCGCTTTATGAGCACCGCGTGTTTGTCGAAGCGCAATTGTTCGGTATCAATGCGTTTGATCAATGGGGTGTTGAATTGGGTAAAGAATTGGCAACCGAGCTATTGCCAGTCGTGCAAGGCGCAAAAAGTGCTGCTGGCAGAGATGGCTCGACTTCCGGTCTCGTTGCACATTTGAAGTCGTTGACTGCCAAGGGGTAGACAAATGATACGCACAAGAAAAGTGTTTGCAGGCGATACGCCCAGCGTCGAATTTGCGCTTGATGTGCTTACTTTCAAAGGCAGCGATCCATCAGCGCCCAGCGCTTACTTGCAAGCTGCGCTTCATGGCGGTGAGTTTCCGGGTGTTGCGGCTATTCATTTTCTTGTGCCGCTTTTGGAGGCTGCCGAAAAGGCAGGGCTAATCGCGGGCAATATCACCATTGTGCCGATGGCCAATCCGATTGGATCAAGCCAATGGTTGTTTGGTGATCCCGCAGGTCGTTTTGATTTTTCGTCGCGCACGAACTTCAACCGCGAACATTTTTCGCTGAATGATTTTGATACGACGAACCTTCCGGCCTTAGATGCGCCCATCCCTGCCCACAAGCGATTGAAAGCTGAATTGCTGCGCCTTGCGTTGCCGCATGAGATCATTCTTGATCTGCATTGCGATTTTGAAAGCGAACAGTATTTCTATGCGCATCGTGATTTTTGGCCTGCCATGAAAGATCTTGCTGCTGCGCTCAATTGCGCTGCAGTCCTTTTGTGGCACGACACGGCAGATGGTGCGTTCGAGGAAGTAGCCGCTTATCCTGCACTCAAGACAGGCGCAGATGCGCCAGACTACAAACGCCGCGCCGTCACGACGATTGAGTTCAAAGGGTTGGCAGATGTCTCCGTTGAAAAAGGCCAAGCCGATGCAAAGGGGCTGTTTGATTTTCTCGTGCATCGCGGTACGATTTCGGGCACTAGCAGTGTTAAACGTGACGCATTTACTGGTCCTGCCATCACGCTTGATTTTGTGGAAATGGTCTACGCGCCAATCGGTGGGATGGTCTTGTTTCATGTAAATCCGGGTGATGTGGTTCAGCAGGGTGACAGACTTGTCACCATCGTTTCGCGCCCCGGCGATCTTACCGGGGATGTCACACTCACCGCGCCGCAAGGCGGCTTGATCCTGACCCGCCGCGAAGTCCGCTCGACACAGCGCGGAGGTGATTTGATCAAATTGCTTGGCTCTAAACCATCCGCAACTGCCAAGTCCGGATCGTTAGAAGCGTGATGAAACTTATTGAGCGGCAATCGAAAACTGTGTAAGGAGTATTCAAAGGTAATACCTTGGAGTACTGATATGACAACTGCCTCCACCAGCATTAAGCTTGCGCCAGAAGTCAAAGCTCGTGTTCAAAAGCTCGCCAATACACAAAAACGAACAGCACATTGGGTTATGAAAGTTGCCATTGAACAATATTTGGCTATGGAAGAAAAACGTTTAGCAACGCGCGAACAAGCTGAACAAAATTGGCATAGTTTTGAAGCAACAGGTCTTCATCTAACTCTCGAAGAGGCCGATAAATGGCTTGCTGAGTTAGAGGCGGGACATGATGTGGAGCCACCGACTTGCCACACATAAAGTGGTCTGAAGGTGCCTTAAAAGATATCCAGAGACTCTATCGGTTTCTTGCGCCTAAAAATCCCAATGCGGCAGCGAAGGCCATTAAAGCTATTCGGGCCGGCGTGCGTATCCTTTCCGAAATGCCGATGGCCGGCAAAGTACCCATAGATTTCGACGAAAATTACCGCGAGTGGCCAATCAATTTTGGTGATCAGGGCTATGTTGTTATCTATCGAATAGCGGGCGCTGAAATCGTAATTGTACATGTCTACCACGGCAGAGAAGATAGAAGTTAAAGAGGCCTAAATTGACTAAGCGAGCACATCGTACAGCCGTCAAAGCCATCCTATTTGACAAAGACGGAACGTTGATTGACTTTAACGGCACGTGGTTTGTGCTCTACAAAAAGCTCGCCACCGAAGTTGCCAATCATGACGAAGAGCTTGCGGAAGTCTTGTTGGTGCGCGGCGGGTATGATCTGGCGACACACAGTTTTCTTGCCGGTTCCGAACTGGCTGCCGGCACGACGCCGGGCATTGTCCGCTTGTGGCTTCCAAATGCGACCGACGCTGAGTTTGATCACTGGTGCGCAAGGCTCAATCTAGCTTTTGCGGAAGAAGGCCCGTTAGCCGCAGTGCCTGTGCATCACTTGGAAAAAACCCTGCAGTTCTTGCATAATGCTGGAATCAAGCTGGCTGTCGTCACCAATGATTTAGAACTGGCGGCTGAAAACACTATGCGCCGGTTTGGCGTGCGCCATTTATTCAGCGCCGTGCTTGGCTATGACAGTGTGCCCGATCCAAAACCCGCCGCTGGCCCAGTCCTCAAATTTTGCCGCGAGCATGATTGTGATCCCAGCGAAGTTTTAGTCATAGGCGACAATGCCCATGATATCGAAATGGCACGCAACGCTGGCGCAGGCTATGCCATCGGCGTGATGACCGGCACCGGCACCCGCGAGGTTCTCTCACATGGCTCCGATGCCGTTCTTCAGTCTATTGCCGACCTACCAGAATGGCTAGGTCTACGCTGATTTGCTATCGCGCAACTCACGCCGCAGGATTTTACCAACATTGGTTTTCGGCAAGTCCTTGCGGAACTCAACATGCTTGGGCCGCTTATAGTTGGTGAGCTGATCTTTGCAGAAGTCTTTGACCGATTCCGAGGTCAGATTTTCATCGCGTTTTACCACAAACAGTTTCACGGCTTCGCCGGAATGCTCATCTGGCACACCAACTGCTGCGCACTCCAAGACACCTGGGTGCTTTGAAATCACGTCTTCGATTTCGTTTGGATACACATTGAAGCCGGAAACAAGGATCATATCCTTTTTGCGATCGACGATCTTGGTGTAGCCGTTCTCGTCCATGAAACCGAGGTCACCCGATTTGAAGTAACCATCGACTGACATCACTTTGGCAGTCTCATCGGGACGGTTCCAATAACCGGCCATCACCTGCGGGCCGCGAATGCAAATTTCGCCAACTTCGCCGCGCGGCATGTCATTGTTGTCATCATCACGAATTGCAAATTCGGTAGAAGGTAAGGGTAAGCCTACCGTACCGGTATAAACTTGGATATCGAACCGGTTGGCGCTGGCCACTGGCGAGGTTTCCGATAAGCCATAGCCTTCGTGGATGGCGTGCTTGGTTAGTGCTTGCCAGCGCTCGGCGACACCGCTTTGCACCGCCATGCCACCGCCCAATGTCAGCAACATGGACGAGAAGTCTAGCTTGTTGAAATCCGCATTGTTCAGCAGCGCGTTGAAAAGAGTATTGAGCCCCGGGAAAAGGTGCAACTTCTTGCCGGTAATATCTTTGACGAATGCAGGAATATCACGCGGATTTGGGATGAGGATATTGTTACCACCCAAATCCATGCCCATCATCATGCACACAGTCAGCGCGAAAATGTGATACAGCGGCAGTGCGCAGATAATGGTCATGTCATCTGGAACACCGTTGGGGATCACAGGCCCAAGCCACGCGCGATTTTGCGCGATGTTCGACAAAATATTGGAGTGCGTTAGCGTTGCGCCTTTGGAAACACCCGTGGTGCCGCCGGTATATTGCAGGAACGCCACATCGGACGGCGCAATCTGCACCGGCTGCAGGGACTTTGTTTCCCCTTCGGCCAGCATGGCTTTGAAGGAAACGGAGCCTTGCAAACTGTAGGCCGGAACCATCTTCTTCACTTTGCGGACAACAAAATTGACAATGTGGCCTTTGAAGCCGAGCATGTCGCCCATCGCAGTGACCACCACATGCTTCACTTGCGTCTTAGCAATAACGGCTTCAAGCGTTGTTGCGAAATTCTCAATGATGATGATGGCTTCCGCGCCGCTGTCTTTCAACTGATGTTCAAGCTCGCGCGGTGTATAAAGCGGATTGACGTTCACAACCGAATAGCCCGCACGCAATACGCCCAAAATAGCGACAGGATATTGCAAAATATTGGGCATCATCAATGCCACGCGAGCGCCTTTTGCCAACCCTTTGCTTTGCAGATAAGCGCCGATATGGGCAGATGCTTTTTCAACTTGCGCATAAGTGATGGATTTGCCCATCAGTGAAAACGCCGGCTTGACTGCATTTTTTTGACATGCGCTCAACAGCAGATCCGACACTGAACTAAAAGCCAGTGGCGGCAGTTGGTGCGGCACGGAGGGGTGGTAGCTTTTCAGCCAAGAATTATGAGTTTGACCTGCAGACGGGTTGTCGATTTTAGACACGGCATCCTCCCAAAATTCGTGTATATTTAATTTGGCTGCAAGTTGCGCGAACTGCAAGCGAAATTCGTAGCTAACGAACTTGCGCAACGGAAGCCAGTAGCCGAACCACTATCGGCCGCCATGCTGATATTCACAGGGTTATATTGATGTTGAAACACCAACGGCAATAATCGGGCCTTGCGCTTCACCCGTTGGTGAACCACCAACTTGTTCGACAGATACAGCGAACGCGTCGCCCGCGTTGATCTTGGCAATGTATTCGGGCTTCACTTTTAAACGCACATCGGCCTGATCGGGGATCACGCCCATCGACTGGGGCTTGCCGCCATCGTCGACCAACCACAATTCATAGTCCTTCGCGGCGTCTTTTTCTGATTTGACGCGTGAAATCCGGATTTCATCCGACCCTAGCTGATAAAGCGCAACAAAGCGTACTTCGCCGGTGTCGCTTTGCATTGGCGCAACAATAGGCGCTGCGGCTATTATTTGCGGCTTTGGCGCGAGCAACAAAGGCGCGACCAACAATGCGCTGAGCGCAAATGCGCCAACGGTTAGCCCGCGCCAGAACGCGAGACTATTCCAAATGCCAGACGATTGAGTTTGGACTTGCGGGAACAAGCGCGCGTCGAGCGCTGCTTTGATTGCGGGGGGCGGGGCAATGGGTGCATAGTCATCATTAAGCGGCGCGAACCGTTCTTCCCACTGCGCGACCAACTTGGCAAAAGCGCGATCGTCTAAAAGTCGTGCAGACAGCGTCGCGCGTTCGCTGGCGGGTTGAACCCCCAACACATATTCCGCAGCGAGAAGATCATCGCCGCCTTCTGGCAGTAGTCCTTCCATCTCGTTGCTCATTGTTCCAAACACTCTCTCAATTTCATTAAGCTGCGGCGCAGCCACGTTCGCATTGTATTAATCGGTACCCGATATCGGGCTGCCAGTTCCTCATAGGAGCTGCCCTCCACATAGGCGGCCCGCACGGCTTGCGCCTTATCAGCATCAAGCTCTTGCATGCACTTATCAATCCGCCGCGCCTCCCCTGAATTGATCGCATTCTTTTCAGGGCTCGGCGCAGTGTCAGCGATATCGAATGCTTCATCAATGGGTTGAGCTGGAGCACGACGCGCTCGTACGCGATCAATGCAATGGTTGCGCGCAATGGCACACAACCAGCCCATCGCAGTCGCATCACTTTGCGCATAGCGATCCGCCCTGCCCCAAATCTTGATGAAAACTTCTTGTACCGCATCTTCCGCTTCGCTTCGTTCAGATAATATACGAAGACAGACGGCAAATAGTTTCGGAGACGCTGCAACATACAGGCGATCAAACGCTGCACGATCTTTTAAGGCTATGCGCCCTAGCAAAGTTGCAATCTCATCAAAACTCATAAACGCTCATACC
>JBGTAU010000335.1:0-2540 GCA_041749675.1 Rhizobiaceae bacterium
CTGCGATAGCTTCCCATTTTTTGGTATATCAAGGCCGGCAGTGTGAGCAATTGGTCAGCGCCAAATAACGTCACCACGCCCAGATCTCCCAGTGACAGGGCAAATGCAAACAGCCCAGCCGAAATCAAAGCGCGGCGCATAACTGGCAAGTCCACAATTTGAAAACGCGCCCAGCTACCCAGTCCTAACGCCTGCGCAAGGCGGTCGTTTGCTTTGTAATTGGCGTGCAGTGCCGGCTGTAAGATTTGTACGGCAAATGGCAGCGCCATCATTGCGTTGGCAACAATGATCAACACAGGAGCTAGGCTTAGCGGCAGGCCTGCTTGCAACACAAACAAGAACCAGCCAACGCCCAGCACCAACGATGGGATTGCTAAGAGCCCATAGGGCAATGTTTGCAATAATTTTGCGGCCACGAAGTTTGGGTCTCTTTTGTAAGAATAGAGTGCGGCACTCAATGTCCATGCGGCAAGTATTGCGAGCAACGAAGAACAAACTCCGATCCAAAAGCTTGTCGCTACTGCTTGCCACACCATGGCATCGCTCAAAAGTTTTGCATGATCGACAACAAGGCCAGAGAGCGCCACCGCCACTAACGGCAATGCGACGCTGACGCTGCCAATGACTATGAGTGTAATGCTCAATGCATTGTTTGAAATGGTTGGTTGGTGATAGCGACGAGGGGTGCCTTCACGGCTTTTTAATGTGATAGCGGGCATTTTTGGCAGTAACCAAAGCAAGCCAACCGTTAAAGCCAGTTGCACCATGGTTAGCATCGCGGCTCGAGCAAGATCCAGATCAAACGACAGCGCCTGATAAATGGCAACTTGTATCGTGGTGGATTGAGGCCCGCCGCCGAGCACTAAAATGATCGTATAAGAACTCAAGCACAGGAGAAATATAAGGCTTGAGGCACCGGGCAATATTTCGCACAAGACAGGCCATTGGATATGACGAAAGCGATGCCAAGCGGTAAATTGTAAGGCTTCAGCGAGTTTCCAATATTCCGGCGAAATAGCTTGAAACCGGTGCGTGATGAGGCGCACAGCCAGTGGCATATTGAAAAAAATATGGGCGATTAAAATGCCTGACAATCCATAGATGTTCGGCTGCCAATTTAATCCCAAGACAGTGAAAAACTGGCTCAATAAACCATTGCGGCCAAGCAATGAGAGCAGCGCCATGACGGCAATGATGACCGGCAAAGCGAGTGGGATGGTGAACAGTAAAAGAATAAAACGGCGGCCAAAAAATCGCGGGTAATTATCCAGCGCAAGCGCGACAGGAATGGCAAAGCTAAGTGAAAGTGCAGTTGAAAGCAACGCCTGCCATAGCGTGAAAAGGCTCACGTTTTTTACGGTATCAAAGCCCGAAACCCAATTGCCTTGCCAGCCGGTTATCACTGTGGTGACAAGCGCGATCGTAATCAAAAGGCAAATGATGCCAGCGGCAACGAGCCCGGCAATTTGCCGAGCATCGCGGATGTGATTTGTTGTTGCGCTTATCAATTGCCCATCGCTTTTTGCCATTCCTCGATCCAGACTTTGCGGTTGTTCGCAACTTCTTTTGCAGAATAAAGCAGAGTTTTGGTTGGTTTTACCAAGGCGTCAAACACAGGATTGAGTGGCGCTGAAGTTTTGCCAGCGGGGAACATCCAATTGTTTTCAGGGATTGTGTCTTGAAAAGCGGGCGATGTCATGAAGTACAAGAACTTCGCGCTCAGTGGATTGGCGGCGCCTTTTTTGGTTTGGCCGGCCACTTCTATTTGAAGATAATGCCCTTCCTCAAACGCAGCTGCAACGTAGCGCGACGAGCTTTCGGCAATTTGGTGATAGGCGGGTGAGGTGGTGTAAGACAGCACCATTTCCGCCTCACCTTTGGTGAACAGGCCGTAAGCCTCACTCCAACCGGGTGTGACAGTGAGAATGCGTGGTTTGAGTTTTGTCCACGCCTCGCCGGCCTTGTCGCCATACAGCTGCTTCATCCACAAGACAAAACCGAGGCCCGGTGTCGACGTGCGCGGGTCCTGAATCACGATTTTTTGGTCGGGCGATCCAGCAATCAATTCGGCCATGCTTTTAGGTGGATTTTTGACTTTTTCACTGTCGTAGATCACAGCAAAATGCGCAAAATCATAAGGCACGAAGACATCGTCTTTATAGTCATTGGGCACTATGATAGCGCCGGTATCGATGCCATGCGGCGCAAAAAGGCCTGTCTCTATGGCTTCTTGCGTCAGGTTGGTGTCCAGCCCTAGCACAACGTCGGCCTCAGTTTTATCGCCTTCCAATTTCAGCCTGTTAAGGATCGCAACGCCGTCGGATACCGATACGAACTTTAGATCGCAGGCGCATTCTTTTTCAAACGCAGCTTCCACTTTTGGTCCCGGTCCCCATTCAGCTGTAAAGCTTTCATAGGTGTAGACAGTCAAACTTTCAGCCGCATTGGCTTGAAGCGAAATTAGAGTGAGCACAGATAAGGTCGTGAGAAAATGTGATCGCATTGGCACCTCCTGTTGTTCCGGGTGAAGGGGACAGGTG
>JBGTAU010000336.1:0-3279 GCA_041749675.1 Rhizobiaceae bacterium
CGAGAACACGCCGGATAAACAGAGCGCAAAACCGGACACAATAAACAACCAAAACAGGCAAATAACAACTTGAGCGCCGATCAATTCGGCATAGCCCGCTAAGCAGCCTAGAATGAATAGCATGGAAGTACCCCAAGAGACGACGTGTGCCATAACCGCATAGCGTGGCCACTCAGGGGTAAACACCGGTCCTCTCCCCATCGTCGATTCCTCTTGATACGCGGGTTGGCACTCCACTTAAAACGCTGAGGCAGAGCTATGTTCAGGCGGTTTTAAGCGACGAACTGCTGCCACGATTTTCTGAACATCATGGTCTAAGTGGTGCGCGGGCACATTGATGTTGCTGAGGCCGCGACTGCCAAACAGTGTCTGGATCAATGACCTTGGTTGCCGGCGAACCACGAGGAACTTGCCATCAACGGTGACGTCCGCAATGTCATCCCATTTGAGCAACCGTGTCATGTGGACGACAGCGCCTGTGATACCCTCGGGTGAAATGGAGAGCGCTGTTTTTCCTCGCCCGACGCGCATCAGCGTGAGTACAAGATCCAAAATCGGCGCCATCATGAAAACCAAAAGGAAGCTGAATTCCGGCCACGAGAACGGTTTGTGAATGCTGCCATAACGGCTGAAGATTGCGCGACGGCTTTGATCGTCGAGGTAAAGCAGCGTCAAAACTGTAAACAATGCGAAGATGGGCAGTGTCCGGGCCATGTAAAAAGCGGCATACCGGCCATTATAACGCACCAAGAAAACGTCGTCGGTCCAATCATGGGAGGATGTGCGGTCAAATGCGCTGATCATGGGGATTGAATGAACCTAGCGTGAGCCTTGATTGACAGTATCGTGGCACCCTAAAGATTGTGTGAAGTCACCCTCGGTATGTGGGTGACTTTGACCATCGCGCGGTAAAATAGGGGTACATCCGCACATTCGATAACCTGTGTCATTGTAGACGTTCGAAGTAGCCCTCTACCTATTCGTTGGTACTTTTTCCTGAAATGATGCGGTCTCGGAACTTTTCGATGCGCGCCACCCGCGTTGCCGAGACTTTGGTGCCCATCAGGTTGATCACATAGCTTTTTTGACGCCCCGGCGTGAGTGCGCGAAAGGCATCAGCCAATTCAGTATCGCCTTCCAATGCATCCACCAATTCGTCCGGTAATTCGAGCTCACCGACCTGTTTCACAGGTTTGATCCCCACCTGCGCATAGCCCATCGCTTCCCGCAAATACGAATGAATTATTTCACGCATGACAGCGACTTGAGCACTATTCGTAAAGCGGATCATGTCGGCTTGGCTTGTGTTCGGACCTTGCTTCGCCAGCACACCGTCACCGTCCTTCAACAGCGCGGCATTGATAAATGTCAGACGAAAATTGTCGCGAAACGCGCCGAATATCGCAATGTTTCGCCCCGCGTGCATGTAGCAAGGATGGCCCCATTTAACCGTTTCGGAAAGCCCGACTGCAAGGCAAATCTTTCGCAGCTCATTCAACCCGCCAAGCCATCGATGTATCGAACAATCCGCCGTGTCAAATCGCGCACAGCGTCCGCAGCCTTTGGTGAAATAGTCCTCAATGTCTGTGATCATTAAGGCAATATGGCCTCATAAAAACAATGTACCAACGATGCGTGTCACGCACCAAATTTATTGGGTCCTGACCTTCAATGAAGGGTTGAGCAAATTACTTGCAGGTTCGCACTGCATCCAGCGCTTTGGAAATCCCCGACAACGAATAAGTATATGATGTCGGCGTGCCGCGTTTGGAGGTGGCTTTGATGGACATGGACTGCCCGCCCTTCATGGCGGTGAGCAACTGTGGCTCTTCAGCGGCATTTTCCATCCAAGCGGATTTACCCGCTACGAACATGTTGAAGCTCTTGTCACCCACGGTGACTGTCACTTTTGTATCCGCCTTCAATTCGTAACCAGCCATAAACTGCGGCTCAAAGGCAACATTCTGCCCGGGCTTCTGGCTGACCAAAAAGAAGTTATCGCCATGATCAACGCTGTCGGGCTTCTTCACCTGTGGGATGGTCAGCACGTAGCAGACCTTGCCTTTGCCGGATGCATAGGAATAGGCACCCCACGCGGAGTATTTGCCGATTTGGCTGGGCGACTGCGCCAACGCAGTGCTGGCAGCCATGGAAGCGATACCGGCCAACACCAAAAACAATTTTCTACGCATGGAGTTAACAATCCTTGTCACCAAAGCCAGCAGAGCCGAATAAGGCCCGGAGATATTCCCGTCAATTTTGCGGCAATTCTAGTTACCGAATGGTGAACAGAACGCCAATGACGCTTCGATTCCGGATTTCCTTTGCCCTGCCCTTGAACAAATGTCCCTTTCAGTTGCACAAACATGAAAAAGCGGCGGCAATTTGACGTTTTGCTTGAACTGTGCGTCATTCGGGGACAGTAAAGGCAAAGAGCTTGACCAAGCTGGTAAGAGTTAATTTTCAGGAGCGATCAACAGTGCAGTCAACGTCAGCGCAGGAGCGGTTCGCCATTCTCGCTGCCAAAGTGGCATCAGATCAGGATCGCACCGCCTTTGCGGAACTGTTTGATCATTTTGCCCCGCGTATCGCATCCTATCTGATCCGTCTCGGTCTTGAGCGCAGCCAAGCGGAAGAAGTGGCGCAGGAAGTCATGCTGGTGCTGTGGCAAAAAGCGCATCTGTTTGATCCGGCAAAATCCTCACTGTCCACTTGGCTGTTTCGCGTCGCGCGCAACCGGCGCATCGATGTTGCACGCCGCGACCGCTCCGCATTGCTGGACCCTGAAGATCCGGTATTCCAACCGGAGGCCCCGGAACCTGCCGACCAAAGCATGGATGCCAGCCAGCGCGACCGCCGCATCCGCGCCGTTATGGAAGAATTGCCGGATGAGCAGCGCAGCCTCATCGTCTTGGCGTTTTTTCAAGGCTTGTCGCATTCGGAAATCGCAGAGCGTCAAAGCCTGCCGCTGGGAACCGTGAAATCCCGCATCCGCCTTGCCTTTGCACGCCTGCGCAAAGCCATCGAGGCCGACCCTGCGATTGACGTGGATTAATTTTCAGGCGGATCTGTCAGCGCGTCTTTTGCAGCGAACCGATGCGCATCGGTCATATTGCCGCGCACGGCAGCAATCGCTGCAGTGAGCACAGTCACATCATCGGCAAAGCCAAACATCATCAAAAAATCCGGGATGGCATCAAGTGGCATCACGAAATAGGCGAGTGAGCCAAGCAATATCACCCGCACCCGTGTCGGGGTTTGCGGGTCCATGGCACAATA
>JBGTAU010000337.1:0-3028 GCA_041749675.1 Rhizobiaceae bacterium
CCGTTGGGTGCCTTGATATTTTCAGATCGTATATGGGCAGTTATGGCGGAGGGTGGACATCGTTGGTTTACCTCAGGACTCACCTATTCTGGGCACCCAGTATCGTGCGCAGCTGGCTCGAAGAACATTGAGATTCTCGAACGTGAAAACCTATTGGAGAATGCCGCGAAGGTTGGCAGCTATTTTGAAACCCGCATGAAAGAATTAGAAGCACTGCCTTTGATTGGTAATGTGCGGGGACGTAAACTCATGTTGTGCGTGGAATCGGTGGCCAATAAGCAAACAAAAGAATTGCTGCCAGATGGGGTCAATGAAAGTAAACGTATTTCTAATGTCTGTGAAAGTCTTGGTTTGCTTGTAAGGCCAATCGGTCATCTTAATGTGATGTCGCCACCGCTGATAATAACCAAACGCTATGTCGACTTCATCGCGGAGACACTGGAAAAAGCGATTCGACACGTCACCGATGATCTGGTGCGAGAGGGGATTAAGTTGGGATAGCGGTCACACGTTGTTGATTATATTGAACGGTGTCACCACTATGATCTCGGATAAGGCGTGGATCTCGGACAAGGCGTGGCTTTCGCTTTTTGAGTCTTTATGGTGTTGTTGGAGTAGCCGCTGAAAAATGGCGCGTATGTCTTGTTTGAGGTTATGATGCAGAACATATTCAATTTGGCCGTTGGCCAACAAGACGCGATTTTCGGCATCCAGATCGTGAGCAACAAAAACATCGCAGCGGCACCCAGCTTGTTCAAAAGCCTTCAAGATTGCCAAGTTTCCACCACCGGCTGAATACACTGCACAAATGTCTGAATGTCGCGCCAGCGCCTGAAGCACGAGCGCACCGGTAGCAACATCGCGGCCAAAACCCTCCGAAATTTCGGTCAATTCTAGATTTTTGTAACGCGTGTCCAGCGCACTTCTAAATCCGGCAACACGCTCTTCCTCGCCATGAAACCGCGCAGACGACAGGGTTGCCAATACGCGTCCGCCGCGCGTGTTCAAGGTTTGCGCGATGAGATATGCAGCGGTCTCACCGGCGGCACGATTGTTCATGCCTGCATAGGCAAGACGTCCTGAATTCGGTAAATCAGTCACAAGTGTAATGACTGGAATACCGGCCTCGACGAGTGAGCGAATTGCCACTTCAATGACGCTCGTCGCCCGACTTTTGACGACCACACCGTCACTTCCACGCAAGCGAATACGCTCTAATATGCGCACGAATTCATCTTCGGGTAGCACTTCGGCAATCTGAAATCGAACGCGAAACATGTTTGGGAAAAAAGCCCCGGCTTCACTTTCAAAAGCTGTGCGAACTTCATCTGTAAATCGATCCGGCGCTTCCATCAGCACGTCGATGACAAAGGTTTTGCCCCCACGCGCCAGATTGTTCTCTTGTCGCTCTAATTCAAGAATTGCGGCTGCAATACGGGCTTTCGTTTGAGCGCGAACACCGTCACGCTGGTTTATGACGCGATCAACCGTTGCCGTGCTGACGCCAGCCTGAAATGCAATGTCTTTAACCAGAAAGTGATGTGGCATGAGCGCTCAATTTTGATGGATTTTTGATTGACTGTATAGCTAGCAGGCAAAGAGCATTAAGGTAAACTCTGTTATCGATTTTCGGGAGGATTAATCATGAAGACAGATTCCCTTGCAGCGCTTCGCACCAAGCGTGTGTACTTAAGTGCTGAAGAATGCCGTGTACAAGACTTAGTAGGTTTGACCAGCCGAAAGGTCTTGTTGTCAGACTACCCGTTTGCTGCCGATACTCAAAAGAATGTGCTGATTTATGACTGCAATGTTTTGCGTGATCTGATCGGGGATGCGGCAAACCGCAAAGCGATTATGGCAGAACTCGCAGATGCTTTGGCAAACGGGCCGGGCGTTGTGGTTTTGAAATATGCCGAACTCGACCATGCGATGATTGATCAGGCGAGTGATATATTTCGTGGCATCATTGAGGATCAGCATCGAACGGGCACTGGCGGCGGCGATCATTTTGCCAAACCGGGCGCCAATGACCGGATATGGAATTCATTGGAAAAGCATTGTCTACGTGATCCGGAAAACTTTGCAGCCTATTATAGCAATGAAATACTGGCACTGATAAGTGAAGCTTGGCTTGGGCCTTTTTATCAGATGAGCGCGCAGTTGAACGTGGTAAACCCCGGCGGCGCGGCACAATCGGCACATCGCGATTATCACTTAGGCTTTCAAAGCGCCAAAGACATTGAGCGCTACCCAGCGCATGTGCAATTGTTTTCGCCAATGCTCACCCTGCAAGGCGCAATCGCACATGTGAACGCGCCTTTGGAGGCGGGGCCAACACTGCTTCTGCCGTTCAGTCAATTGTACGATGCGGGCTATTTGGCTATGGGCAAGCCAGAATTTAACGCGCATTTTGCAGAGCATCACGTGCAATTGCCGTTGGAAAAAGGGGATATGTTGTTTTTCTCGCCGGCACTCTTTCATGCGGCCGGGACGAATAGATCAAGTGACGTGAAACGCATGGTCAATCTGTTTCAGGTTTCATCTGCCTATGGGCGGGCAATGGAAAGTATAGACAGGGTATCTATGTCCAAAGCGCTCTATCCGACCTTGTTGAAATCCAAAGCTGCGATGCGCCAATCTCAAATTGCAGCGGCAATCGCGTCTTGTGCTGAAGGTTATCCGTTCCCAACCAATCTTGACCGCGATCCACCTTTGGGTGGCTTAGCGCCCAAAAGCCAAGCCAAGCTATTTCATGAAGCGCTCGAAAATGGCTGGACTTCAGTCGATTTCAATGTGGCGCTTGATGCGCAAGCGGCTAAAAAACTGACCTGAATTTGAAGGCTTGCATAGATGAAACAGTTGGACGGAAAAATTGCGATTGTTACTGGTGGCACACAAGGTTTAGGTGCAAGCATTGCAACTTTGTTTGCTGAGCGCGGGGCAAAAGGCGTTGTGGTTTGTGGGCGCAATTCAGGCAAGGGGGCGGCAGTTGTCAAACGCATTGAAGCGATTTCTCAGGCAAAAGTGA
>JBGTAU010000338.1:0-17233 GCA_041749675.1 Rhizobiaceae bacterium
TTGATTTCGAGGCCAACGAGCAGGAAGAACACTGCCATCAAGGCATCGTTGATCCAGTGCAGCACCGACAGCCCAAAATATTTTTGCTCTAGAATGGCAAAATACATTGGCCCTGCAGATGAATTGGCCACAATGAGCGCGAGGACCGCCACCGCCATCAAAATATTGCCGCCTGCTGTTTCTGCCTCTAGAAAGCGGCGGATGGCGCTGACGAATGGTGGGCGGCGCTTTTCGGTTGTGGGCATGCAAATTCTCCTGTGCGCCGATATGACCTTATTGATCTATCGTCTGCAAGAGGTCCGGCACATGTTTCAGTGTTTCCACCTCACGAAAGCGCGGATGAGCGGTCGGGGCGGCAGCATGTTCCATTGCCCAGCTGCGTTCGTGCGGCACAAAAACACCCCAAGCGCCAGCGTCTAGTGCTGGTATCACATCGGATTTCATCGAATTGCCGATCATCATGGCGTGCTGGGCGCCCTCACCGTGGCGGGCAAAGATGCGCTCATAGATGTGCGGCTTCTTATCACTGACAATTTCTACGGCGTTGAAAAAATCTCCAAGACCAGAGGCGGCGAGCTTGCGTTCTTGGTCGAACAGATCGCCCTTGGTGATAAGGATAATTTTATAGCGGCCCGCCAATGCTTCCAACGTGTCGTGCACATGTGGTAGAGTTTCAACCGGATGCACGGTCATTTCTTTGCCAAGCGCCAAAATGTCAGAGATGGTTTTAGGTGAAACGTTGCCGCCTGTTATTTCTAAGGCCGTGTCGATCATCGACAGCGTGAAGCCTTTTATGCCGAAGCCATAGAATTGCAGATTGCGCCGCTCAACTTCTAAAAGATGCGATGAGATTTGCGCGTGATCGCCATGATCTGCAAGCAGACTGGCAAACTCCACTTCTGTGAAATCGTAGAACTGCTGATTTTGCCAGAGCGTGTCGTCGGCATCAAAGCCGATGGTGGTGAGGGTTCTAATGGCCTTCATCTTCTTCACATTTTAAGTACGGGTCAAACACCCAACCTGCCGTATTGTCTTCGGCGAGACGCACAACGGCGACCCATTTTTTGCCTTTGACGGTTTTTTCTTCGTAAGGCCGTACGCGGACGCCGTTTTCGTACGTGCCGTAAATTGGGCCATTCGGCTCTTCGCGAATATTGAGCGGTGTGCCCGTTGGGTCGGCGACGGTGCAAATTTTGCCGTATTCATCTGAGCCGTTACATTTTAAGTACGCGGCAAACAGCCAGCCGTCGTCTTCGCCGTATTTAGAGATTAATGCCCATTTCTTGCCGTTTTTTTCTTTGTGTTCAAGGAACTGCACTTTCGCGCCTTTTTTCAAAGTCGAAAGCACATTGCCATTTGGGCCACTGCGCACATTGAGCGGCGTTCCTGTTGGATCAACCACTGTGCATACGGGGGCGCCACCACAAGCTAAAGCGAATGATGGAATAGATATTGCAATGAGAAAGACAGCGACTTTATGCATGGGAGAATCCTTTTTTGACCCGCGCCCTGCCCCAAAACTATTCAATTCGGGCTCTAAGTAAAGTGCGATTAACTGCGCAGGACACGCTTTGGATGGAACTGGCCTAGCCGAATTTCACCGATGGCAACCAATACGCCGCGCTCGGTGACATAGGCTTCGTCCGCTTCTACCGGCGCATCGCGGCCAAGGACCATGCACGGATTGCCCATGCGCACGCGGTGTGCGCTATCACCGGAAAGGGCAACATGCGGCAGCCCATCGAGCGCCTCGACGGGGTCTATGAGGAAATCATCAAGCTGTACGAACGCCTCTGCCGTCAAGGCATCAGGCGTTCCGGCTTTTTCTAAATAGTTTTTTGCAAATAAAGAAGCGGTTTCCAAATCTTCTTTGGTGACGGCGTCTTGTTCGTCGAAGGGGGCAACTTCCATGCGGCGCAATGCGCTGACATAGCCGTGGCATTCCAACAAGCGGCCCATGTCGCGGGCGATGGCGCGGACATACGTGCCTTTGCCACATTCGACTTCAAAGATAGTCGCGCTATCATCGGGCATTTCGACGATACGGATGACGTCGATCTCAATGTCGCGGGCTTGGAGTTCCACGTCTTCGCCGCCTCGCGCTAAATCATAGGCGCGTGCGCCGTCCACTTTGATGGCCGAGAATTTTGGTGGTACTTGGCTGATGACACCGGTGAAGCGTGGCAACAGGGCTTCGATGGCAGCTCGGTTTGGACGCTTTTCTGAGGACGCGGTCACTGAGCCTTCGAGATCATCGGTGCTGCGCTCCTCGCCCCACGTCGCGGTGAACCGGTAGACTTTCGTGCCTTCCATGACATAGGGCACAGTCTTGGTGGCTTCGCCGAGCGCGATGGGCAAAATGCCAGAGGCGAGTGGGTCTAACGTGCCGGCGTGGCCTGCTTTGTCAGCGCGATAAAGCCGCTTGATCAGCGAGACCGCATCGGTCGAGCCCATGCCATACGGCTTGTCAAAAATAACCCAGCCGGAGACTGGGCGCTGGGGGCGCTTGCGTTTTTGGTTCATAAGAAATCACGCGTCCCCGCCGCCGTCAGGATCAACGTCACTGGTGTCCGGTTGGTCTTCAGGATTGACATCTGATGTGTCATCCACTTTCAAACGGCCCAAATCGCGGGCGACTTCCGGCGAGCGCAGCAACGCGTCGATCTTGGCGTAATTGTCAAACGAAGTATCCAGCCGAAAACGGATCAGCGGCATGGTGCGCATTTGTCGCAAAGCGGGTCCGAGCGTGCCGCGGATGTATTTGGCATGCTTGTTCAGCGCATCAATAACTGGCTGCGGCTCAGCAACGCCAATCGGCGAGATGAAAGCAGTGGCGTTCGACAGATCCGGCGACATGATCACTTGAGTCACCGAGACAAATGTTTTTTCCAGCAGCGGGTCCATAATTTGATTGCGCTGGAACGATTCCGTCATGGCATGACGGACCATTTCGCCCACACGCAACATACGCTGCGACGGGCCTTTGGATGATTTTTTGGCTGGCATTTCATTCTTCCTGAAAATCGGGACGGGATCGGACCGTCACATTCATCGGACGATGTTTAGAAGCTATGGCGTTTTTAATCTATAAAAAAATGGCCGAACACAGTGTGTCCGGCCTTTTCATATTCAAAACAGGTAACTTAGAGCGTGCGAACAATGCTTTCCACGCGGAAGCATTCGATGAGATCGCCTTGGCGCATGTCTTCGTAGTTTTCGAAGGCCATACCGCACTCTTGACCGACCTGTACTTCGCCGACTTCGTCTTTGAAGCGCTTGAGAGTCTTGAGCTTGCCTTCGTGAATAACCACGCCATCGCGCACCAGGCGCACGCCAGCACCGCGCTCGACCTTACCTTCGACGACACGGCAACCAGCGACTTTACCGGTTTTAGTGATGTTGAAGACTTCAAGGATTTCAGCGTTGCCGAGGAATGTTTCGCGGCGCTCTGGTGACAAGAGACCGGACATCGCGGCTTTTACATCGTCTACGAGATCGTAGATGATGTTGTAGTAGCGAATTTCGATGCCTTCCCGGTCCGAAAGTGCACGGGCCTGTACGTTTGCACGCACGTTAAAGCCGATGATAGCAGCGCCAGATGTAGACGCGAGCGCGATATCAGATTCTGTGATAGCACCAGCGCCAGTGTGAATGATGCGCGCGCGCACTTCGTCTGTGCCGAGCTTATCGAGTGCGCCAACGATGGCTTCGATGGAACCTTGCACGTCGCCTTTGATGACCAACGGAAATTCTTTGAGGCCGGAGACCTGCAAACGGTTCATCATTTGCTCGAGCGAGCCACGCGTACCGGCCTGCTTCGCAGCCAGCTTGTCACGCGCTTTATTTTGGCGATAGCTCGAAATTTCACGTGCCTTGGCTTCGTTTTCTACAACGGCGAAGCGATCACCAGCAGATGGTGTGCCTTGAAGTCCAAGAACTTCAACTGGCATGGATGGACCAGCGACTTTAACCTGCACGCCTTGATCATTGACGAGCGCGCGAACACGGCCCCATTCACTGCCGACGGCAATAATATCGCCTGGCTTCAATGTTCCAGCTTGTACCAGAACGGTCGCCACAGGGCCACGACCGCGGTCAAGTTTGGCTTCAAGGACCACGCCTTCAGCCGTGCGGTCAGCATTGGCTTTCAGATCAAGAACTTCAGCCTGCAGAATAATAGCTTCGAGAAGCTTGTCGAGACCGAGGCCAGTTTTGGCTGATACTTCAACATCCAGCGTTTCGCCGCCCATCGATTCGACGAACACTTCATGCTGAAGCAGACCGGTGCGCACTTTTTGGGCGTCGGCATCTGGCTTGTCGATTTTGTTGATGGCAACGATGATCGGCACGTTGGCGGACTTGGCATGTGAGATCGATTCAATAGTCTGCGGCATGACGGAATCATCCGCTGCTACCACGAGGATGGCTATGTCTGTTGCCTGCGCACCGCGGGCACGCATTGCGGTAAAGGCAGCATGGCCAGGCGTATCAATGAACGTGATCTTATGACCATTGCGTTCAACTTGATAGGCACCGATGTGCTGCGTAATGCCGCCGGCTTCGCCGGTGACAACGCTGGTTTTGCGAATAGCATCAAGCAGCGATGTTTTACCATGGTCAACATGGCCCATGATGGTCACAACGGGTGGGCGCGATTTAAGATTGGCAGTCTCATCGGCAACGTTAAAGATACCAAATTCGACGTCGCTATCGGCAACGCGCTTCACTGTGTGACCAAACTCAACGGCAATCAGCTCTGCCATATCAGCATCGATGATATCGCCGGGCTTTAGCATTGAGCCTTGCTTCATCAAGTACTTGATTACATCCACAGCACGCTCAGCCATACGCTGGGCAAGCTCTTGGATCGTGATGGTTTCTGGCAAAATGACTTCGCGCAGAACCTTTTCGCGCACTTCTTGCATTTGCGAACGGCGGAACTTTTCTTGACGGCGGCGCGTGGCAGCCATGGAGCGACCGCGTACGCCTTCGCCATCATCACTGGTGACGCTGGTGACGGTGATCTTGCGACGATTATCAACTTCAACTTTTGCTTTGGCTGGGCGCACTTCTGCTTTTACAGCAACTTTAGCGCCAACTGGGCCAGCACCACTACGACGCGGACCGCGATTGTCTTCCTCGTCTACTACTGGACGGCGGGTGGCACCTGGCCGGAACACGAGAGAGCCTGGACGTGGCTCTTCAACTGGAGCAGCAACCACAGGCGCGCGGCGCTTGGCTTCGTCCTCGGCTTTACGGCGGGATTCTGATTCCGACTTTACGCGGCCTTCTTCCTCGGCTTGACGCGCAGCTGATTCTTCAGCTTCGCGTTTGCGGCGCGCATCTTCTTCGGCGCGGCGGGTGGCCTCAACGGCTGCACGCGAGCGATCTTCAACGTCGCGCACTTGCGCGCCAGCCAAAGCGCGACGACGCGCGGCCATTTCGTCGTTGGACAGAACATTGAGCACCATGCCGGAATTGTTGCGCGGTGCTTGCGGACGCGGTGTCTCGACACGTTGTTGTGGTGCCGTTGGCGCAGGCGCGGGTGCTAAAGCGACCGGTGGTTTTGGCGCGACAGGTGCAACAGTGGGGGCTGGCGCGAAAACAGCTTTTGCTTCTTCACCCGGCGCTGAGAATTTGCGTTTCTTGGTTTCCACCACGACCGCTTTGGTGCGGCCATGGCTGAAGTTTTGACGGACAGTGTTCTGCTCAAGGCCCGGACGCTTTAAGGTCAGGGTCATCTTTGGCGCAGTCGCGCCCGGCTTGTTGTCGTCACCAGAATTCGTATCGCTCATTCGGTTTCCTCATAGGCGTCACCATCATGGAGCGCCTGTCGTTCAATTTCTATGCCGCGGTATCGCGCAAGCGCGAATGCCTTTTTCGCCAGATTTAATCCGGCAGAGCCCCGCAATATGGCTGCGTGTATCACATTTCCACCGCCCAGTGCCAATTCCATTTCGTCATTGGACAGTAGTTTCAGCGCGGGGATATCAGGTCCGCCGGTCATTGCAACAGCTTTTCGTGCTTGATCGAGTTTCCGAATTCCATCCACCGCGCCATCGGTGGCGTGCAATACCAGAATTGCTTCGCCTTTGCGAATCGTAGAATCGACCTTAGCTGACCCCAAAGCGATCTGCCCCGCCTTGCGGGCAAGGCCCAGCGTACCAGAAAAATTCTTAGTCATCACGCGATCAATAACATCAAGAAGATCAGGTGCGGCCACAACAGTTTCGTGCAAGGCGCGCGAAAACGCACCTTTTTTGATGGCCAGTTCAACAGTTTTGCGATCTGCTGAGACCCAACAACCACGACCGGGCAAATTTCGTTTCAGGTCCGCGACCACCGAACCATCAGGCGCGGCGACAAAGCGGATCAGCTCATCAGCTGATCCGGCTTTTCGTGTGACGATGCACGAGCGGTCGTTCATGTCCCGCATTTCTTTTCTGCCCAATACCCATCATGGGGATTAGGCTTCTGCCTCTTCAGTGGCAACTTCTGCAGCTGCTTCCTCTTGCGTAATCCAGCCAACTTTCACGCGGGCTTGCAGAACCATCTGCTCAGCCTCAGTGCGGGAAATGTCCATGCCAGTCAGGATACCATCAAACGACTTGGTCTCGCCGTCCTTGCGTTCTTTCCAACCGACCAGATCGTCAGCGGAGTAGCCTGCAAAGTCTTCAATGGTTTTCACGCCATCTTCGCCGAACTTGACCAGCATCTTGGTGGTGACGCCGTTGATTTCACGCAATTCATCTTCAACGCCAAGCTTTTTACGCTGGGCATCATATTCACCTTCGACACGGCCAAGATATTCATTGGCGCGGCTTTGAATTTCAGTTGCGGTGTCTTCGTCAAAGCCATCGATTGATGCAATTTCGCCGCCGTCGACATAGGCAAGTTCTTCAACCGAGGCAAAGCCTTCGGATGCCAGAACCTGACCAACCATTTCGTCAACGTCCAAAGCTTCCATGAACAGTTTCGAGCGCTCGGCGAATTCTTTCTGGCGACGCTCGGATTCTTCGGCTTCAGTCAGGATATCAATATCCCAACCGGTGAGCTGAGAGGCGAGGCGCACGTTCTGGCCGCGACGACCGATCGCCAATGACAATTGATCATCCGGCACCACGACTTCGATGCGCTCTGCATCTTCGTCCAGCACCACTTTAGAAACTTCCGCCGGCTGCAATGCGTTCACAAGGAACGATGCGGCATCTGGTGACCATGGAATAATATCGATCTTTTCGCCCTGCAATTCAGCCACAACAGCTTGAACTCGGGAGCCGCGCATACCAACGCATGCGCCGACTGGATCAATCGATGAATCGCGCGATGTCACAGCAATCTTAGCGCGGGAACCTGGGTCACGCGCCACCGATTTGATTTCGATGATGCCGTCGTAAATTTCAGGCACTTCCATGGTAAAGAGTTTCGCCATGAACATCGGATGGGTACGTGACAAGAAAATCTGCGGCCCGCGTTGTTCGCGGCGCACGTCATAAACGTAAGCGCGAACGCGATCACCATAGCGGAAGTTTTCGCGTGGTATCACTTCGTCGCGGCGGATGATGCCTTCGCCGCGGCCAAGATCGACAATCACATTGCCGTACTCAACACGCTTGACAGTGCCGTTTACGATTTCGTTGATGCGATCTTTATATTCATCAAACATGCGGTCGCGTTCTGCTTCGCGCACTTTTTGAACGATAACTTGCTTGGCGGATTGCGCGGCGATGCGGCCGAAATCCATTGGCGGCAATTGCTCGGCAATAAAATCGCCGGGCTCAGCGTCTGGATTGCGATCACGAGCGCGCAGCATTTCGATCTGTGTGGTTGGGTCTTCTACCTTTTCGACCACTTCGAGCAAGCGCTGCAATTTGATTTCGCCAGTGCGCGAATTGATATCAGCGCGAATGTTGGTTTCTTGACCGTAGCGTGAACGCGCAGCTTTTTGAATTGCATCGGCCATTGCGGCAAGGACGATTTCCTTGTCGATGGATTTTTCACGCGCAACTGCGTCAGCAATTTGCAGAAGCTCTAGACGGTTTGCACTGACTGCCATTTTAGTCTCCCAAACTTGCCGGAAATTTCACCGGCGATAGAATTGAATTAATTGTCTTCACCGTCAGGATCGACATTATCGTTTGCATTGGCTTCGCGCAGCGCTTTGTCACGCTTGAGCGCTTCGCGAATAAGTTCGTCGGTCAATACCAAACGGGCATCGGCCACATTATCGTAAGCCACTTTGATGCGCGGCTCTTCGCCATAGGCCAACGCGTCGGCTTCAAATGTGAATCCATCGTCGTCGCCTTCAATCAACTTGCCCTTGAAGCGCTTCTTGCCGTTGATCATCGTAATGGTTTCGAGCTTCAAGGTGTATCCACCCCAACGCGCGAAGTCGGATTTGCGCACGAGTTGGCGATCAATGCCGGGGGAAGAAACTTCCAAGTGATATGCACGGCCGATTGGATCTTCTACATCGAGCACTGGCGAAATGGCTTTTGATAATTCTTCACAATCATCAACAGACATAGTGCCATCTGCTCGTTCGGCCATGATTTGCAATGTATAGCCGTTTTGACCGGATAGCAGCACGCGCACCAATTTGAAGCCAATCGTTGCCATTGTCGGAATGATAATCGAGGCAACGCGTGCTTCCATGCCAGTCTCACGAATGAGACGGTCATCAACCGCATCCGGTTTGGCAATTTCAAATATCGAATCGTCGCTCACGCGGCATATCTCTCCAGTTGTCGAGCTTGAGGTAACAAAAAAGAGCGGGTCCGTGAGGGCCCACTCTTCATCCACCGATCAAGAATTTGAAACGTGTATAGCGAAAAGCCATGAACATTGCAAGCGGCAGGCACCGGTCATTGGGATGACAACAACAAGTGCGGTTTGCGGCCATTAACCAACGATTAACTTGCCATGACACGCATTCACGCCAGCCATGAATTATTAGACCTACTCATTGGCTCGCCGAGCGACCACCTAAAGGGCGTAGAAAAAGATGGATGACAAAAATGAAAATGACTCCAAAAACCAAAACAAGCATGTTCCGCACGATCTCCGCTGCAATTGCGGCGGCTGGTTCTGTCCGCACTGGGCAAACGCCGCGCGACTCTGACTTGATCGTATTGGGCATCGACCCAGTGCAATTTCGCACCATTGGCAAAAACTAATCGGAATCTGCTGCGATTTGAGACAGGTCTTTGCCGCGTGCGCGCAAGATCATCGGAACGACAACGGCAGCGACTGCTAAAATTAATAGGACAGTCGATATCCAAGTCTTGAACAGCACCATTGGGTCGCCTTGACTGATCTGTAGTGCTTGACGCAGACTTTGCTCTGCCATTGGCCCGAGAATCAAGCCGACGACCACCGGCGCAATTGGATAGCTGAACCGGCGCAGGAAATAGCCGAGCAAACCGAACAGCAACAACAGTCCAAGTCCAAATGACGTTGGCAATGGCCCGAGCATATACGTGGAGCCTGATCCGCCCAATGTGCCGAGCGCGGCAAACACCAAAATGCCTGAATAGAGCCAATGACGCGGGATTGTGAGCAGTTTCACCCACATGCCAATCAGCGGCAGGTTTAAAACCAGCAGCATGAAGTTTGCGACTAAAAGGCTGGCGATGAGACCCCAGACCAGCGATGCATTGGTTACAAACAGTAGTGGACCAGGTTGCAGCCCAAATTGTTGGAAGCCTGCAAGCATGATGGCTGCGGTGGCCGTTGTCGGCAACCCCAGCGTTAACAATGGAACGAGCGTTCCGGCCGCGGAGGCATTGTTTGCAGCTTCCGGTCCAGCCACACCTTCAATAGCACCGTGACCAAATTCTTCCGGGTGTTTTGAAAATTGTTTTTCTGCCGAATACGATAGGAAACTCGATACATCCGCGCCGCCTGCGGGCATTGCGCCAATCGGAAAACCGATCAAAGTGCCACGTAGCCAAGGCCTCCAAGAGCGCTTCCAATCTTCGCGTGTCATCATGACCGAGCCTTTGATGGCTTCGACTTTCTCTTCCAACGCATTTTTGGACGAGACGACGGCAAGGGTTTCGCCAATAGCAAACAGCGCAACAGCCATAGTGGTAACATTGATGCCATCAAACAGGTTTTGCATGCCAAAGGCCAAACGCGTTTGGCCAGTGAGCTGATCAATGCCGATCAAACCGAGCGCCAGGCCGATGAACAGTGACGTCAGCCCACGCAATGTGGAATCGCCAAAGGCGGCTGAAACCGTCATGAAGGCTAGCATCATGAGAGCGAAATATTCGGATGGGCCAAAAGCGATGGCGAATTTCACCACGATGGGCGCAAAGAAGGCGAGACCCAATGTTGCCAACAAGCCAGCGACGAATGACCCAATAGCGGCAGTGGCTAAGGCCGGTCCGCCCCTACCCTTGCGTGCCATTTTGTTGCCTTCGAGTGCTGTAACAATGGACGCGGATTCACCGGGCGTATTGAGCAAAATCGAAGTGGTTGAACCACCATACATACCGCCATAATAGATACCGGCGAACATAATAATTGAGCCTGCAGGATCGAGTTTATAGGTGACTGGCAGTAGCAGTGCCACTGTTAACGCTGGCCCGATGCCGGGCAGTACGCCAACTGCGGTGCCTAAAGTTACACCGAGCAAAGCATAAAACAGATTGATCGGCTCCAACGCCGTCATGAAACCTTGAGCGAGGAGCGCGAACGTATCCATCAGGCAGCCTTTGCTTGGGGGCGGAACAGCAATTCAATTGGGCCTTCGGGTAGCGTCAATTGCAAGCCTTTTGCGAAGACAAACCAGACGACAAACGAAAACACGATGCCGATCAACGTGGTCATCCACAAGGGTCCGCGCCCAAATGCTTTAGCGGTGGCGGCAAACAACATGCCGGTGGCCACAGAAAATCCGATAGTTTTGATCAGCAACAATTGAACGGTTAACCCGCCAATTATCCATAGAATAGGGTTTACATTCTGCTCTTCGCGCGCAGGAAAGTTGCCGCGCCATGCGTCAAACGCGGTCCAGATCGCAAGCCCAAAGAGGCAAATTGAAACAATATAGGGAACAGTGCGCGGCCCGACAGCTGTATAGGCAGCGACGGCTGGCATGTTGTTAGTGCTGACAAAAATTGTGATGGCAATAAGCGCCAAGACCGCGGCAATGACAAACGCCGCCCGATCGGGGCGACGTTCATTGTTCGAATTTGGACCGGTGGTCATTTGACCAAACCAATGTCCTTGAGAACCGCACTGGTGGCTTCAATGTCTTTGGCCAATTGTGCCTTGAAATCATCGCCAGCAAGATATGTGTTTGCCCAACCCTTGGAAGCAAGCGCATCCTGCCAGCCTTTTGACTCAACCATTTTAGCGATATCAGCGGAAACCGCGGCGGTTTGTTCTGGCGTCAAGCCTGGTGCAGCACCAATCATGCGCCAGTTTTGAATGGAAACATCGACGCCGCCTTCTTTCAAAGTCGGCACATCAATACCATCAAGCTTAGCGTCGGATGAGACAGCGATGGCGCGCAATGTACCGGCTTTGATTTGCTCAGCAAATTCGCCATAGCCAGAAACACCAACCGTTACCTGACCGCCAAGAATAGCCGCCATGGCTTCGCCGCCACCGGCAAATGCAACGTAGTTGACTTTCGTTGGGTCAACACCTGTGGCTTTTGCAATGAGACCGGCCAGAATATGGTCGGTACCACCAGCCGAACCGCCACCCCATGAAACGGAACCGGGATCAGCTTTCAATTTGGTGACGAGGTCTGCCAGTGTTTTGATTTCGGACGCAGCAGGCACAACAAGGGCTTCGAATTCGCCCGTGAGGCGAGCAATTGGTGTGATTTGATCAAGTGTGACAGGCGCTGCGTTGGTAAGAATTGCACCAACCATAACGTATCCACCAACAATCAATTTCGTTGGATCGCCTTTCGCCTCATTCACAAACTGCGCCAGTCCAATCGTGCCTCCAGCACCTGGAACATTGACCACTTGAACATTGCCGGAGATTTTTTCATCCTGCATGACAGTTTGAATGGTGCGGGCAGTCTGGTCCCATCCGCCGCCGGGTTTGGCTGGAGCCATAACAGAGTAATCAGCAGCAAATGCGCTTCCGGCTAAAATAAGTGCAATCGATGCAACGGTAGATTTAAGGAAAAATTTCATTTTTGACCCTCCCAAGTCACGTTTCAGTTTTTGTGTGCGCGATGATCACTATTTCAGCGATCACCAGAAAATTCGCACATCAAATCTACTCTAATGGAACTTTGTTGAGCGCTTCTGTCAATGCATAAAATTTCTAGGCACCATCTGTTTGTTCTACAGTTGGGCGAAATCCTGCAAATTTGTTCACAGTTTTCGAAATGTGAGATAGGCAGGCGTGCGGCCCTCGCGAAACGCTTTTGCTTCATAGCGCGTGCTCGGCCAAGCCTCATAAGGAATGCGCCAGTCATCTGCGGACTTGGCTGTAAATTCGAAATTGCCGTTGGCCTCAACATGCAGCAAGGTCCAATTGATATAGCCTTCGATATCCGAGGCGAAGCGAAATTGTGCACCCGGCTTTAAGACACGTACCATTTTGATAAGGTTTGTTTCACTTACAAAACGGCGCTTATGGTGACGTGATTTGTGCCATGGGTCTGGGTAGAAGAGATCAATGCCAGACAGTGAATTGTCCGGCAGCCAATCCAGCACAAGCGCGGCGTCTTGATCAAAGAGTCGTAAATTTCCCTGCGGATTGGCATTGAGTTGTGTCACCATTTTGGCCATGCCATTGATGAATGGTTCAACACCGATGAAACCAGTGTCGGGAAACCGAGCCGATTCGTGCAGCAAATGCTCGCCACCTCCGAATCCAATTTCGAGACGGACAGACGTTACAGGTGCGCTGAAAAAGGTGGTCAAATCCTGCGGGGCTGGCTGAGATAAATCGAGCCTTAAACCGGGCAACAATTGTTCCAGTGCGCTGACTTGTTGAGGGCGCAGAGGTTTACCATGGCGACGGCCAAAAAAGGAACCGCCGCCACGGCGTTTTGGATGATCAGTCGTCAATTGTGATCAAGCAACGGCTTCTTTAAGCGCAGCAATGAGATCGGTTTTTTCCCAAGAGAATGAACCGTCTTTGCCTGGCTTACGACCAAAATGACCATAGGACGATGTCTTGGCATAAATCGGCTTGTTCAAATCAAGATGCGCGCGAATGCCGCGCGGCGTTAGATTCATAACCTTGCGCAACGCAATCTCGAGCTTGGCTTCGTCCACTTTGCCTGTGTCATGCAGATCGACATAGACCGACAAAGGCTCAGCAACCCCGATGGCGTATGACAGCTGAATGGTGCAGCGCTCAGCAAGCTTTGCAGCAACAACGTTCTTGGCCAAATAGCGTGCTGCGTATGCAGCGGAGCGGTCGACCTTGGTAGAATCTTTGCCCGAAAATGCGCCGCCGCCATGAGGAGCTGCGCCGCCGTATGTATCGACGATGATTTTGCGACCGGTCAGGCCTGCATCACCATCTGGTCCGCCAATGACGAACTTACCAGTCGGATTAATGTGCCAAACACAATCCTTGGCGATCGTCAAATCGCCGAGCGCTTCCAGAACGAAAGGCTCAACAACTTTACGTACTTTTGCAGAACTCCAGCTTTCATCCATGTGCTGGGTCGAAACGACAATCTGCGTCACCGAATGCGGCTTGCCATCCACATATTGAACGGTCACTTGGCTTTTGGCATCCGGGCCAAGTTTGCCTGCATCGCCCTCACCCTTTTTACGGGCCTTGTTCATCAACTCAAGAATTTTGTGCGAGTAGTAGATTGGAGCCGGCATCAAATCAGGCGTTTCTCGGCAAGCATAGCCAAACATAATGCCTTGGTCGCCTGCGCCTTCGTCTTTATTGCCAGATGCATCGACGCCTTGTGCAATGTGGGCGGACTGAGCATGCAGCAGCACATCAATTTTTGCAGTTTTCCAATGGAACCCAGCCTGTTCGTAGCCAATCGCCTTGATGGCCTTGCGGGCAACCGATTTCACTTTGGATTTCATGGTTTTTTCGTCCATTGAACAACGGACCTCGCCTGCGATCACCACGCGATTGGTGGTAGCAAGCGTCTCGCACGCAACGCGCACGTCCCACGGGCTCATGCCAGCTTTGGCAGCCTCGCGAAAAAACAGATCTACGACTTCATCTGATATACGATCACATACTTTGTCAGGATGGCCTTCGCCGACGGATTCGCTTGTAAAAACATAGTTTGAGCGCGACATTTTTTCTCAATCTTAAAAATGGCGCTTGGTGCGCCGATTAAACTGACGCGCCTGTTAGACGAATGTTAGGGTTCAGGTCAAGCAAAGGCGCTCGAAAATCGAGCGCCTAAGTATTTAATTACGCTTCTGAAACGTCGCTCAATGATTTTACAAGATCGACAATCTTGCGACGGACTTTCGGGTCTGTAATCTTCATGAACGCTCTGTTGAGCTGCAGGCCTTCTGCACTGTTGAGAAAATCAATAACGTAAGTTGCACTGCTATCCTCTGCAAACCCCTTATTTGGGGTGCCGTCGGCACCTGGGGCATCTTCAAAGAAAAATGAAACGGGAACACTCATAACGCTCGAGATAGCCTGTAGTCGGCTAGCACCAACGCGATTTGTGCCTTTTTCATATTTTTGAATTTGCTGGAAAGTTATGCCTAAGCTATCGCCAAGTTTTTCTTGGCTCATGCCCAGCATATTGCGGCGTAAACGCACGCGGCTGCCGACGTGTATATCAATCGGGTTAGGTTTTTTCTTATTCTCTATCATGTTGTTTTCTTTGACCGTTTGTACGGGTTGAGTCTGTACCAACTGTTACTCACATAGATAAAAATGCTGATACGGTGCCATAGGTTTGTGCGCATCCGGTGCGCTCATTCGATCCGCGAGGGTTGTTTTTTGTTAGACCGATGCACGTACTTTGAACCTTTGTGACAAATTAGTCAAACCTATGAGTGCGAGAAGCACGCAATAAGTGAAAAAAATTGATTGTGTGCCGCGTTCAGAATAAATTGTTTTAGAACTGTTCTCATCTAGCACTTGATCTAAGTTTCCAACAACATTCAAATTGAGAGCTGATGTTACCCGCCCATGAGAATCAATAAAGCCGGACACCCCATTATTCGCCGAGCGAACCACAGGAATTCCTGATTCAACGGCCCTTAACTGCGCCAATCTAAAGTGTTGATAAGGGCCTGGTGTGTTTCCATACCAGGCATCATTGGTAATATTCACCACCAATTGAGGCCGCGTTTTCAAGGCCTCAAGTGCACCGGGGAATATTATCTCGTAGCAAATCAGGGGCAATATGGTCGGCAGGTTTGGTAGGGCGAGCGTATGCAATGCCGAGCCTGCGGTGAACCCGCCGGGTGTTGTGACCACTTGATCTATGCCGAGTGCTCGCAACTGCCTCTCAAGCGGCAAATACTCGCCAAATGGAACGAGGTGCACTTTGTCCGCTGCATCAATGATCTCGCCATTGGAATTAATGGCAATTATCGAATTGTAGTAGCGCAGTTCATCGCCGTTTTCGCGCTCTCCCTCTTGACGCACAGTGCCCGCTAGCAATATCTGACCGTCGGAAAGCGCCTCACCTATCGCAGCCAGAGCATCCGGACGATCAGTAAAAATGAACGGCACTGCGGTTTCAGGCCAAATGATCAGCGAGGGAACCGGTTTTCCAGCTTCTGGCAGCTGCGCCGTCATTTTTAAGTAAGTTGAGAAAATTCTATCGCGCGCTGAGCCATCCCATTTTTCCGTTTGCTGGATGGACGGCTGAACAATACGTACCGTTTTTTCGTTTGGCGCAGTTAATTTTTGTGGCGCGTCGTTTATGACCATCATGCCAAGTATGGCGTGTGCGCCCAAGAGCAGCGCCGATAGCACGGGGCCTAACCATCGTCGGCGACCGAGCATAAAACACCCCGGCAATGCAAAAACAAATACGGCCAACGCATTCATGCCAACCACGCCCAAGACAGACGCACTTTGCATCATTATAGGTGAAGGCATAATTGTCATGCCGACGCCGTTCCATGGAAAGCCTGTGAAGATAAAGCCGCGCAGCCATTCGGTGACGCCAATGGCAAAGGCCAAGGATGCAGCAGCACCGATGCCAGCGCCGCCGAGCGAATAGGCAATAATTGTCGCAAAGGAAAAGAAGAAGGCGAGCGCAGCTGGGAGGCCCAATATTGCCAACGGAAGCGCCCAAATGAATTCATTGCCCGCATTCAATAAGGCGTTGCCAAGCCACCAAAGGCCGCCTAAAAAATATCCGAAGCCAAAGAACCATCCGACGACTGCGGCTGGGTAGGTGCGCAGAAGACCTTTGGCAGAAGGGGATGCATCAGCACCTTCAAGCAGCCAAAGTAATATCGGAAACGAAACGAAGCCAACTGCGAAGAAATCAAATGGCGGCAGTGCCAAATTGAGTATGAGGCCAGATAGAAACGCAAGCCCGTTGCGCTTCCAGCCCCAACTGAGAATGATGTCACTTGCTATTTTTTGCAGCATTCATGCACCCGCCAGAACCCGAATCAGACTGCGATGTCTAACAGACTGGTGCTGCGATCTAAAACAGTCATTGTACGGTGCGTGTGATCCGGACTTTTCGAATGCGCCGATTGCCAGACTCTACCACTTTGAAATCAAACCCGGGGACCGCAACGCAGGTCTCACCCTTTACCGGATGATGTCCAAGCACGGCGATGATAAGACCGGCTATTGTATCCACATCTTCACCGTCTTTTCCAATGACAAAGTCAGGCCCGATCGCTTCTGCAAGTTCTTCAAGTTCGACACTGCCATCGACCAGATAGACGCCTGGCGATTGCTCCAAGATGCCATTGACGGTATCGTCATGCTCATCTTCAATATCACCAACAACCATTTCGACCACGTCTTCCATGGAGACAAGGCCATCGGTTCCGCCATATTCGTCGATGACGAGGGCCATCTGAATGCGCGTGGTGCGCATGCGTTGCAATAGATCACTGGCCAACATGGCGTGAGGCACGAACAGTACTTCACGCGCCAGCTTCAATTCGCCAATCGATTTCGTCAGATCAACTTTCGAAAGATCTAGGATAACGTTATCAGCAGCTTTTTTGTTGACCGGAGATCCAGCTTTGGCGCGCGTCGGTTTCTTTGTGCGGGCCGTGCGGGTGATTTGCCCAACCACATCGCGAATGTGGACCATGCCGCGCGG
>JBGTAU010000339.1:0-1688 GCA_041749675.1 Rhizobiaceae bacterium
TGGCAGGCCCATGCATGAAATTCATGCGCCGGTACCCGGTTTCAGTGCAGGAACACGCAATGCATCATTAATTGAACGTATGTTCGATAATTTGCAAATCGACCGTCCGGTGCTCCGTTGGAATTGGTCGCTGTATGGTGACAATCACCTCTACCACCCAGAGTCCGGCAATCAAGGCAAGCTGCGATTTGGCGAAAAAGCGACGCCCGAAAACATTAATCTACGGCTTGAGCGTCAGACTTTGCGCAAGCTGCCAGTCTCACAAGATATTCTTTTCACGATACGTATTTACATCGACCCGCTGCAAGTCTTAAAAAACCATCCCGAAGGCTCAACTCTTTCGCGCAGCATCGCAGACCAAATCGCAGCACTTTCTGCTGAGGAAATTGCTTATAAAGGTCTAACCAACGAGCGCCAACGCCTTCTTGTTCACCTCAATGACTGCACGGGGTTGCTCACCTAGTGTTGACTGTGGTTAGATAGAGGCAGGCAATTTCCGCGAGATTGCCTACTAAATTGCAGTCGCGTGAGGAGAAATTTAATTGAAAGCATCAAAGTGGCCGGTCCACGGCGAAATAACGGGTCCAATTGTCATGATTGGTTTTGGCTCAATTGGTCGGGGAACCCTGCCACTCATTGAACGCCACTTCAAATTCGACAAGTCGCGCATGGTCATCATTGATCCAGACGACAAGGACAAGGCTATTTTGGACGACCGCGGCATTGCTTTCGTTAAAAAGTCCGTCACCATCAATAATTATCGCAAATTGCTGACTCCGCTTTTGAAGAATGGCGATGGACAAGGTTTTTGCGTCAACCTTTCGGTTGATACTTCGTCACTCGATATCATGCGTCTGTGCCGCGAACTTGGCGTGCTCTACATCGACACTGTCGTCGAGCCATGGAAAGGCTTCTACTACGACAAGAACGCCGACAATGGCGCCCGCACCAACTATGCGCTGCGCCAAACGGTTAAGAAAGAGCGCAAAGCCAATCCAGGTGGCACGACAGCAGTGTCCTGCTCGGGCGCAAATCCCGGTATGGTGTCTTGGTTCGTCAAACGGGCGTTGGTTGAACTGGCTGAAAAGCTCGATCCCAAACTCAAAGAGCCAAAGGCAGGCGACCGCAAAGGTTGGGCCGCCATGATGCAAAAGCTAGGCGTGAAAGGTGTGCACATTGCCGAGCGCGACACGCAGCGCACAATCAAACCAAAGCCATTCGGCGTGTTTTGGAACACATGGTCCGTTGAGGGCTTTATCTCGGAAGGACTTCAACCCGCCGAGCTAGGATGGGGCACTCACGAAAAGTGGAAGCCCAAAAATGCTAAAGGCCACAAGTCTGGCTCTAAATGCGGCATATATTTAGAGCAACCGGGCGCTGAAACCAAAGTGCGCACATGGTGCCCAACAGAGGGCGCGCAGCATGGCTTGTTGGTTACGCACAATGAAGCGATTTCTATTTCCGATTACTACACGGTGAAGAACAAAGACGGTAACGTCGAGTACCGGCCTACCGCACATTACGCCTATCACCCCTGCAATGTCGCCACCGTTTCGCTGGATGAAATGTTCGGCAACGCCAGCATTCCGCAAAAGAAATTGCATGTTTTGGCCGCCGATGAAATCTTGGATGGCGCGGATGAACTTGGCGTTTTGCTCTATGGCCACAAGAAGAACGCCTTCTGGTTC
>JBGTAU010000340.1:0-9031 GCA_041749675.1 Rhizobiaceae bacterium
GCCGGAAATATCCCGCGCATCGGCCGTTTATCGCATCCAGATGCCAGCGCAACAGCGCATTCCAAATTGTGCGGCTCGACCGTCATTGTTGATTTAATAGTCAAAGACGATGTCGTCACAGATTTTGCCCATGATGTGAAAGCCTGCGCACTCGGCCAATCCAGCGCCTCGATCATGGCCCGCAACGTGGTCGGATCCACGCCAGAAGAGTTGCGCCTGTTACGCGAAACCATGCGTAAAATGCTCAAAGAAAATGGTCCAGCGCCTGAAGGGCGTTTTGAAGATCTCAAGTTTCTTGAACCCGTGCGCGATTATAAAGCGCGTCATGCCTCAACGTTGCTAACATTCGATGCCGTTGTAGATTGCTTGAACCAAATCGAAGCCAAACGCGAGAATGCAGCATGAGACCGTCAGAAGCATTAGCCGCCCATCGCGAAGCAGCGTTGGCCATTATCGCAAAATATCCGGTCAGCAACCCCCGCATTTTCGGCTCCGTCGCACGCGGCGAGGATGTCGAAGGCAGCGATCTCGATATTATCGTACACCCAGAAAATTCAGCAACGTATTTTGATTTGGCGCGCCTTGCATTGGAGCTCGAGGCATTGCTCAAATGCAAAATTGATCTGGGAGAAGACATCGCAGTAAAAGAATACGTCCGAAAAAAGATATTTTCGGACGCACGGCCATTATGACGTTGTCCAAACCGCGTAACTTTCATCACTGGTTTGAAGATATTTTGAATTGGGGTGTGCGGTTGGAATCGTACATCACGGGAATGGATGAAGTGGCATTTTCCAATGATATTAAAACCCAAGATGCCGTTATTCGATGTATAGAATGCATAGGAGAGGCAGCTACACAAATCATTGCGCATAAGACTGAGCTTCCTACAAATTGGTTCACCCAAGATTTTGAAGAGGCAAGGTGGACGAGAAACAGGCTCATCCACGGATATTTTGATATCAGTTCGGATCGAGTTTGGCAGACGGCTACTATTTCTATTCCTCGACTTTTAGTTTTTATCAGAAGTCTACCTGAAAATAATTTCGATGACTAACATCGCCAAGTCCCGCAACTACTCCGGCCCGTGGCGCAAAACGCCAACTCGACTGTTTGGCACCGGCTTGGTCCGTTTCTACCAACTCACACTTTCCGGTTTCATCGGCAACAATTGTCGCCACCTGCCCACATGTTCAGAATACGCCTACGAGGCCATAGCGCGTCATGGCCTATGGAATGGCGGTTGGATGAGCCTGTTTCGCGTGATGCGTTGCGGGCCAGGCGGCACCTGCGGCATCGATAATGTACCGAAAGCGCTTGGCGCACATTTAAAATGGTATGCCCCTTGGCGCTTTTGGCGCGTTCATGCTCCCCACACACATTAACGCCGCGACTTTACCTCACCAATATACCGCGCTATGAGGCGCAAGCCTCGTACTTGAGGTGAATCACCACCACCACCCGCGCTCGTTAGCGGGACTGGAAAAGGACAATCGAATGAACGTTTCCCTAACATTTCCCGACGGCACTGTGCGCGAATACGACGCTGCACTCACGGGCATGGCGCTCGCCGAAGGTATTTCCAAGTCACTCGCCAAAAAAGCCGTTGCCTATGTTCACAATGGCGAAGTGCGCGATCTGTCTGATCCGATTGGCACTTCCGGCGCCATCGAGATCATGACGCGCGACGACAAGCGTGCCCTTGAACTCATCCGCCACGATTGCGCCCATGTGATGGCTGAGGCCGTACAGGAATTGTTCCCCGGAACCCAAGTGACAATCGGTCCCGTCATTGAAAACGGGTTCTACTATGATTTTGCCAAAGAGCCGCCATTTACGCCGGAAGACTTAACCGTCATTGAAAAGAAAATGCGCGAAATCATTGGCCGCAACAAGCCATTCACCAAAGAAGTTTGGACGCGCGAAAAAGCCAAAGAAGTTTTTGCTGCTAAAGGCGAAAAGTACAAAATCGAACTCATCGACGCGATTAAGTCCGGCGAAGACTTGAAAATTTATGCGCAAGGCGATTGGTTCGATCTTTGCCGTGGGCCGCATATGGCCTCCACCGGTCAAGTCGGTACAGCGTTCAAATTGATGAAAGTTGCTGGCGCGTACTGGCGCGGCGATAGCAACAATCCTATGCTTTCGCGCATCTACGCCACCGCTTGGCACACCCAAGAAGAGCTTGATGCATACATCAACATGCTCGAAGAAGCCGAAAAGCGCGACCATCGCAAAGTGGGACGCGAAATGGACTTGTTCCATTTCCAAGAAGAAGGCCCCGGCGTGGTTTTCTGGCATCCCAAGGGTTGGAAAATGTTCCAGAACCTCGTGTCCTATATGCGCCGCCGCCTCGACAGCGAAGGCTATGACGAAGTCAACGCACCTCAAATTCTCGACAAATCTCTGTGGGAAACCTCTGGCCACTGGGGCTGGTATCAGGAAAACATGTTCGCGGTAAAATCCGCCCATGCCTTCACAAACCCCGACGATCCAGAAGCAGATCAGCGTATTTTTGCACTAAAGCCGATGAACTGCCCCGGCCACGTTCAAATTTTCAAGCATGGCTTAAAATCCTACCGCGATCTGCCTATCAAGCTTGCTGAGTTTGGTAACGTCCATCGTTACGAGCCATCCGGCGCTTTGCATGGCCTCATGCGCGTGCGCGGATTCACACAGGACGACGCTCATATCTTTTGCATGGAAGACCAACTGGCTTCTGAATGCATGCGTATCAACAATTTGATCCTCACGACATACGCAGACTTCGGATTCTCGGGCATCACAGTGAAACTCTCCACACGTCCTGAAAAGCGCGTGGGATCAGACGAAAACTGGGATCACGCCGAAGCCATTATGACTAAGGTGCTTGGGCAAATCGAATCCGAATCCGGCGGCACCATCAAAACCATGATCAATCCGGGCGAGGGCGCTTTCTACGGTCCAAAGTTCGAATATGTCCTGCGCGATGCTATCGGGCGCGACTGGCAGTGCGGCACCACGCAAGTTGATTTCAACTTGCCGGAACGTTTCGGCGCGTTCTACATCGACCACGAATCCAATAAAAAGCAACCCGTTATGGTGCACCGCGCGATCTGTGGTTCAATGGAACGCTTCCTTGGCATCCTGATTGAAAACTACGCCGGTCACTTGCCGCTCTGGTTCGCTCCGCTCCAAGTCGTGGTCGCCGCCATTACGTCTGAGGCGGACGACTATTGCCATGAAGTGCGCAAGCTCTTGAAAAATGCCGGTATTTTGGCTGAAGTTGATGTGCGCAACGAGAAAATTAACTACAAAGTCCGCGAACATTCTCTAGCAAAAGTTCCCGTCATGCTGGTTTGTGGCAAGCGCGAAGCCGAGGAGCGTACCGTCAATATCCGCCGCTTAGGTTCTCGTGACCAAACTGAAATGTCGCTGAATGATGCGCTTGCTGCATTGATTGCGGAAGTTATTCCGCCTGACATTAAAAGAAAAACTGCATCTTAAGCATAATAAAGAGCGCCGATGTCTTTAATAAAGACACCGGCGCACTTCACTAAACTGTCATAAGTTTCGGGCATAACTTAGTGAGCAAATAAATGTTTGAATCGAGGAATTTGCATGCAATTTCATGAATTCTCCTATGCGAACGCCTCGCAGCCGCGCGTGATGCGCTGGGTTATTCGTTCCATAGAAGATCTGTCCGGTCGCAATAAATACTTCGATTTGTACAATATTTGGCGTAACGAAATTGTACCCTCGGGCGAGCGAGTTTTTGGCCGGATGCTTGAGTTAATTGACATTCAGCTTGGCCTCGCCGAGCAATGGCCACCAAAAGATTTGCCCGCTGGCCCACTGGTTTTGGTCGCCAACCACCCGTTTGGAATTGGCGATGGTGTCGCCGTATTAGCGCTGGCTGAAACGCTCGGCCGGCCATTTCGCGTCTTGATCAACAACGAACTTTTGAAGATCAAAGAAATGGAAAAATACGCGCTGCCGGTTTCGTTTGAAGAAACCAAAGAGGCATTGGCACTGAATATGAAGACCCGCCACGAAGCCGTGCGCCTTTTGAAGGAAGGCGTGACCATCGTTGTTTTCCCTGCTGGCGGTGTCGCTACGGCAACTAAAGTTTTTGGCAGAGCGGAAGATTTGCCATGGAAGATTTTCCCCGCGAAACTCATTCAAGCTGCTGGAGCCTCCGTCGTACCTATCCATTTTTCAGGTCAAAATGGCCGCCTTTTTCACATCGTAAGCAAGTTTTCGCTCACGCTACGGCTTTCACTTTTAGTACGTGAATTCAGCCGCTTACGCGGTAAATCTATCGTCGTAAAAGTCGGCGAAGTTCTGCCATGGTCACAATTGTCGACGCTGGGTGATCGTAAAGCACTATTGGAAACGCTCTACAACGCAGTGTTTGCATTAGAGCCACAGCGCCGCACAAAAGTCGACCGACTCAAAGGCTTCATCAAGGCTCCGGCAAATTAACCGGCGTTGATACCGGCTGCGCGACGAGAACTTCGACATCTTGATTGCGCCCGGCTACGACAGTAAATTCGCGCTGATAGAGTTTTTCCTTGTTCTTAGCGATCACGACATAATCGCCTTCCGCGAGCACCATCGATGCAAATGCGCCGACGCTTTCTTTGATCACTTCGCCGGATGGATTGAGCACTGACCAAGCCGTATCAGCCATAGCCTCGCCGCCCTCTTCTCGCACCAGTTTAAGCGTCAGTTCAGCGGCGCGATGTTCCACATTAGCCTCAGTCAGCTTTCCTGCTTCCACCACCAAATCAGCGCGAATTGTTGCGTTAACCGATCCATAGTTGGATACCACATGATAGGTGCCTGCATTCAGCCGCACGACATCGTCCGGTTTTACGTCTGGGATAATCAGTGGCCGTTCGCCCGTTCCAGTTTCTGCGCCGGCATAAATTGAAAACCGTAGTTTATCGGACGGAATGCGCACACCGCCTGAAAGTAACGCATTGAGTTTCAAGCCGCCCGCATCAAGCAGCAAAACTTCTTCGCGCGCGTCAGTGCCCACCGTAATGCGTTTGGTGATACCCGCACGGCCAAATCCTGCATGAACCAAATAACTCCCCGGCAGCAGTGCAAACCGTGTCGTCCCGCCGTTGGCAGTGGCGATCAATGGCAGTTTCCCGTCATCACTTGCATCCGGTTTGAAGACCCGCCAAACAATCCCGTTTTCAATCAGATCGCCATCTTCAGCAAGCTTGGCTGCAAGTGTAAGCTCCCGCAGTTCCGTCGGTGTTTTTGTCACTGCCGCATTGCTTGGTGCATAATTTTTGATGTTAGGCAAAACCAGTTTGGGTAGCTTTAAGGTTTCCTGCGCAAGGCTCGACTGCGCGGCCACAACAACTAAAACACTAAGTATGGCAGCTGCAAATTTGTTCATGCGATAGTAAAAACCTGTTCGAATGGCATTTTAATGGCGAGACAAATATAGTCCCATCACTTATCTCAACCAGTTTCCCATAATCGCGTAAGATGCGCAAACTGGAATCACAACGCTATCAAAAAAGGCCAAACCATTGAATCAAACTGTCATCGATTTTTTACTGTCCCGCAAGTCGCCGCCAATTTCCGTCATTCATGAGCCCGCACCAACTGCCAGCGAACTTCAAACCATGATCCGCATTGCCACGCGCGTACCAGATCATGGATTATTAGAACCTTGGCGCTTTATTGAATACCGCGGTGAGGCGCGTGCGAAAGTTGGAGAGTATCTTGCCCGACGGATTGTGGAAATTGAAGGCGATGTTCCCGAACAACGCATTATTCAAGAGAAGACACGATTTACCCGCGCGCCACTGGTTGTTGGCGTCGTATCGGTCCCGCGCGAACATCCGCGCGTTCCGGATTGGGAGAAGTTCATTTCAGGTGGTAATGCCGCCTTCGCCCTCGTGCTCGCCGCTCATGCGCTTGGCTACTCAGCCAATTGGGTTTCCAACTGGTATGCCGATGATGCGCAATGCCGTGCCTTTATGGGGCTTGCCCCTGACGAGCGCGCCATTGGCTTTGTCCATATAGGTACAATTGATGTGAAAGTGCCGGATCGCCCGCGACCAAGCCCTTCAACAGTACTATCTGCTTATTCAGGCCCTTGGCAGCCATAGTCGCTGAGTGTGCGATTTAATTTGCCAGCAAGTATCACTTACTAAATCATCAATTTCCGTGATGGAATAATCATAAGTGTTCACTGGCATATCGTCGTTTCAAAGCGCATAAGCCGTCAACAATTCTGCAAAAAGGTGACCGGTGGCACAAAACGACGCTCGCGAAAATATCGATACGAAACAGGGTGTTTTGTATGCCGGTGCAGCCTATTTGATTTGGGGATTTTTGCCCTTTTATATGAAGGCACTTGCCGAGGTTCCAGCATTTGAAGTAATAGCCCACCGCATTGTTTGGTCTGTGCCAATCTCGCTGATAATTCTGCATTTTTTGGGGCTTCTGGGCGGTTTGAAATCCGCCTTTTCATCAACCCGTACGATTTTGATGGGCACACTCACCGCGTCGATTATCTCAGTCAACTGGGGCGTCTATGTGTGGGCCGTCACGTCGGGCAGGGCGCTCGAAACTGCACTTGGTTACTACATAAATCCACTCTTCAGCGTGTTCTTAGCTGCCATTTTACTGGGCGAAAAGCTCAACAAAGCTCAATTGATTGCCATCGCTTTTGCTATTGTTGCGGTCGGTATTTTGACATGGGATGCTGGCGGGTTGCCTTGGGTCTCATTGGCATTGACTTTAACATGGGGCGCATATGCCTATTTTAAGAAAACACTGCCAGTCGGCCCAACAGAGGGATTTTTGCTTGAAGTCTCGCTTTTGGCGCTGCCTGCGCTCGGTTATATTCTTTGGCTCAGCGCACATGGTAACAGTCATTTTCTTACAGGCTCCAATTACAATACGTGGTTGCTTGCAGGAACTGGATTGGTCACCGCAATCCCACTGATCCTGTATGCAAACGGCGCGAAACTATTACGCCTGTCCACTATTGCCATCATGCAATATTCCGCACCCACGATGATTTTTCTGATTGCCGTCTTTGTGTTCAAAGAGCCTTTCAGCACAGCAAAACTTGCCGCTTTTGGGTTTATCTGGTCTGCGCTTGCCATTTACACATGGTCGCTTTTCCAAATTCACCGCAGTACCAAACACTAAACGCCAAACACCACTAAGTTAACATAGCCAGCGTCAAAATTAGCTTTCTGAAGCGTTTAGCTGGAGCGAAGCGGATAGATTACAAAACACAATTTTTTGCAATCTTTTGCAACCAAATTGACTAAATTAAATCTTTAGAAGTTGCTTTTTAACGTTTGCATTCTAAAACCACTGCGTGGTCCGAAAACACACACTTATTCCTTTACGCTCACTTGTTGAGCAACCGATGGCAATGGAGCGAAACTATGGGTAAGGGCCTGATAAATTATGCTGATTCAACAACAAACACATCATCTAAAACTCGAATAGATTCGCTTGAAATATTTTCGGAAAATGATTCTCCGCAGTACAAGCAAACAAAAGTCGTGTCCTCTGAATTCAAAATCTTGCAGTTCGGCAGTGCGATCGGCCTTGAGGCAAGCAGTAATCCTGTAAAGAGTGCAGCTATAAGTGCACCATACACTATTGATCAGATTGCTGGGTATCTCACCGATGGATATTGGAACAGTAGCTTTGAGAATTGGCGAGCTTTTGCGCTTGACGCAATCCGTGTAATCACAGTCGACATGACTTGGTTGTCTTATGAAGCAAGTCAAATCGCCACTTATGCTTTGCAAACTTGGAGTGCCGCGACAGGTATCGTTTTCCAAGATGTGAGTTCACTTGCGTTCGCCGTAAATACTGAAATTGGCGACGCAGTAGGAAATTCATCTTCTAGTCAAGTCGTTGGCGTCTCAACGGCATTGAATGGCACGATCGGTTTTGCTGGCGATATTGATTATTACCGTGTCAATCTGGTCGCCGGTCAAACCTACACGTTTGAAGTTCAGGATGGAAACGGCATTGCAATTACGGATTCAGTGTTACGGCTGCGTGAGTTTTTTGGAGGAGAAATCGCCATTAATGACGATTCTGCAGGCAATGGCAGCTTTTCCTCGATTACCTACACCGCAACCACAACCGGATTACACTTTATCGACATCCGAGATTTTTATACCAGTGAAACAGGTAGCTATACTTTGTACGTCGATGATGTGTCAGCTGACATTGTGTTCAGCGATACCGATGATAGTGGTGCCTATTCTGAATCAGACTTGGCTGGCAACGAGATCATTCGATCTTACGTCAATATTCCTGATAGTTGGGATACGTTGACCACAAACGGTTATATGCAGCAAACATATATCCATGAAATTGGTCATGCATTGGGCCTCGGACACGCCGGACCATACGATGGGACTGCAGTATGGGGAGTTGACAATATATACGACAACGACAGTTGGTTGACCACTGTGATGTCCTATTTTGATCAGCTTGATAACACCCTGGTACCAGGAAGCCTTGCTTATTTAGCCACGATAATGCCTGCAGACATCATAGCAATTCAAAATCTTTATGGGGCAGCCGGCTCAGGCTATCAATCCGGCAGCACCATATGGGGCCCCGGTGGCAATTTGAATAACACCTTGCAAACAATGCTAAATATGGCAGCAGGCTTAATACCCGTTGACCCATTTTATGATCGCAATGCACCCATTGCGTTTACGATTTATGATACGGGCGGCATTGATACGATCGATTTTTCTGCATACACCCAAAGTCAAGAAATACTCCTAACAGCGCTTCAATATTCCAACATGGGCGGCGTGATCGACAATGTCGTTATCGCACGGGATACTGTTATTGAGAACGCGAAAGGCGGTTCCGGGATAGACACGATCGTCGGCAATACAGCCGCTAACTCCCTGTATGGTCGTGGCGGTGGAGACATTCTTAACGGCGGCTTCGGTGCTGATAATCTTTACGGTGGCCTTGGAGCCGACCAACATATCGGCGGCAATGGTGTTGGCGAGATCGACTACGC
>JBGTAU010000341.1:0-2304 GCA_041749675.1 Rhizobiaceae bacterium
TGCCGCGCGATTTTCACACGTTCATCCAAAGCGATAAAGCGATCATCGGTGCGCGTCAAAAATGCCTTGATAGAGGAATTTTGCTTCAAGTTTGCTTGCAGTTCATTGGCAAACTTCAAGACGATGTCTTTTTCAATCGTACCAGCCTTCCCGGTAGCGCCGCCATCAATGCCTCCATGCCCGGGATCAATAACGACCGTAAACGCCTTTTGTTTCCCATTAGCAGTTTGCAATACGCGATCACTTTTGCCGGCTGCGGTTGAGGCAGTGGTCATAAGTTGTTCTTGTATGGATTGAGCAAAGGCAGCATCGCTGGAGCGTTTGAGTTCAATCGAAAACACTTGCAAACGACCATCCGGAGAGGTTTGCACCTTTGGCAGTTCAAACGCGATTGGCCCGTTAACAGCTATCACCACACGAGACCGACCTGCTTGCATCCGCCCCGAACGCACTGCGCCAACTAAACTGCCCACTGGCGGCTCAATTTTTCCAATGGCAAACAAAGCTTCAGGTAAATCCAAAACCAAACGATTGGGCGCAGCAAGCAAACGAGGTTCTATTTGCGGATCACGATCAAATGAAATTTCGACACGCGTTAAATTCGTGTCGCCCGTGATTCGAAACGCACTGGCAGTTAAAAGAGGTTGATCAGCCGCACCGGTGCAGAGCGCGACGTACACCCACATCAAGAATACCAACAAAGGGAAACGAAATGCGCTCATGACCTGGTAATTTCTCGCAATAATCCAATAAGCCATCAAAATGGCCTACACCGATGGGCTATATATTAAAGAGACTTAAACGCTTGTGGTTAATCAACCATTGACTCAATCGTATTTCGATTAAATTCGGATCGGTTTTTGGTCAATAGAATTGCCACTTGCCAGTTTGCTTTTCACCCCATATGACTTTGGGTGAATCTTGTTTGAATTTCGAACCGATTTGCACGCTGAACAGCACTTTTATAGCTGTAAGAGCGCATTACGTTGAGTTCGATGTCACACTTTACGGGATTTAGTTGAATTTTCGTATGACCCCACTGACAAAGGGATCGTGCAAAAAATGGGGCACTGAGTATGCCTCGGCTCGTTCGAGCAATCACTGATCTGGTAACAGATCGATCTATGAACCGTCCGAATGGGCAGGAAATGATGGTAGCTGAAGTTGCAGTGGGTGCGTTTAGTCAAGGTCTTACGACCTTACTGCCTGTTGCTGCGACCTGTTTTCTGACCTTGGGCTATGTTTTATCCGCAAGCCGCCGCCAAATCTTGTTGCGCAGTCAGACTGCTCGCACGCAAGGATGTCGCCCGCCGCTTGCTGGGGAGTACTTTCTAAATGGCAAACAAGATGTTGATCGACGCCTCCCACCCGGAGGAAACACGGGTCGTCGTGGTCCGTGGCAATCGAATTGAAGAATTTGATTTCGAATCAGAACATAAAAAGCAAATACGCGGCAATATTTATCTCGCTCGAGTCACCCGTGTAGAACCATCACTACAGGCTGCGTTCGTCGAATACGGCGGCAATCGCCATGGTTTTTTGGCTTTCAGCGAAATTCATCCTGATTATTACCAAAGTCCATTCGCGGATCGTCAAGCATTGCTCGAAGCGGAGGCAGCAGAGCATGCCGAAGAAGAGGACGATGACGCACAAGAAGTAGAGGAAACGAAACGTTCCGACACCCGCAATCGTCGCCGCGAAAAGCGTGATGATGAGACAGCTACCGATGAAGTAGCAGCTGCATCTGACGAACCAGACGCGCAGCCATCATCGCTTGATGAGTCGGATGAGTTGGATTCATCTGAAAGTGAAGATGAAGGTGAACAAAACGACGCCAAGCCGACAATTATGGAAATGGCAGTCGAAGAGGATAGCGTTTCTGAGGAAGTGAGCGAAGAAAAGCCAGCTTCTGAAAGGCCCCGCAGAAATGATCGCAACCGTCGTTCGCGCAATAAGCCTGAACACAATGACGATGAACATTCCGACGATGGCCACATCGAAGAGCAAGAAGTTATCGAGTCAGTCGGCGCTGAGGATGCAATGGAAGAAGTTCCAATGCGCAAGCGCACGTCGCGCCGTCAGTACAAAATCCAAGAAGTAATCAAGCGTCGCCAAGTTTTGCTGGTTCAAGTGGTTAAAGAAGAGCGCGGCAATAAAGGCGCGGCTTTAACAACATATCTGTCATTGGCTGGTCGCTACTCAGTTCTTATGCCGAACACTGGTCGCGGTGGCGGCATTTCGCGCAAAATCACCAGCATTCAAGATCGCAAGCGCTTGAAAGATGTTGTCAAGGAATTGGACGTA
>JBGTAU010000342.1:0-6377 GCA_041749675.1 Rhizobiaceae bacterium
GCCGACTGGCAGCCGCATCTGAAAACGGTTCATCCTCGGAACGCGTTTCATGTGGTGTTTTCTGGCCGGGCAGGAACTGACGCCAAGGCGATGGTGCGGGCGGTTTCTGATTTCCTTGGCGAGCAGATCCCGGATCATAAATGGGTGATCGCCCATCATGCCGAAACCGGCCACGTGCATGTCCATGCGATAATTGCGGCTCGGGACGCGTTGGGCAAACCCTTGCGGTTCACCAAACCGGAGCTGTTTGAATGGCGCGAGAACTTTGCCGCCAAGGCGCGTGAGCATGGCATTGCCATGGTGGCGACGCGGCGCGCTGATATGGCGGCGACGCGGCCGTTCACACAAAACCAGGTGGGCGCCTATGAGCGGTCAAAGATTGATCCGCGCTACGCGATCCAGCCTTCGACGAGGGTTAGGGTAGAGGCCAAGCGCGAGGGCAGGGCTGACTTGATTGCAATGACGTCCGGCAATCTCGCTCTGGCGCAGCGCTGGGAGCGCACGGCGACAGTGCTCAAGTTGGCATCACCCGAGGCGCAGTTTGCCTATCGGGCAGCGTCTGGATTCGTCGCTTCGGTTCAGGCGTTTCGACGAGATACTGTTGTTAGCGGCAAGGCAACGCCGATTGCCACTGCGCCGTCCAATCTGCTTTCCAAGTCAATTCAGAATGAAATTCAGGAGACACTGACCATGGCCATCCCGGCGTCTGAAGCGCGCGTCCGGATCGAGAACATCAACCGGAACTTTGATCGGGCTGCTGGCCTTGTTCCGGCCGGACGAGAGCCTGAGTTTGTGGCAATGCGCGAGAGGGTAAACAGCACACTCGAGGCGAGATATGTCCAGCTTGCAGCACCAGTCACGCCGGCGCGTCAACAGGTGCGGGACGCGATTGCCGCACACGGCCGGGATTATGTGGTCGAAGGCATCGGCGTGATGGTCGAAGTGCAAACTGCCGGGAAGAGGATCGACCTTGCCGAGACTGATGGCAAAGATCAGGCTGCGGAGCGCCAGGATCATGAACTTGCATTGGGTAGAGCGGCAGCGCTTGCGGTTCAGGGCAACAGCTATTTGCGTGAGATTGCCAAGTCAGATGCCGCATTGGCGCGCGCTATTGAGAACGCAGAGCGCGAAAATGTCGCCAAGAGTGCCGCAGCCAAGGTTGCCAAGACGATGACAGTCGAACAAGCCGACGGAGCCGCTAACCGGGCAAACCCACAGGACGAGGCGCGGCTCAAATTGATCAATGCGCCGAGGGAAGTGCACCCGATTGTCTTGCGGCAGCAGGCGGAAAAGCAAGTCGTCGAGCAACGCGCGAAGCACCTGCGAGAGCAAAAACTAGAAATCGCTGAACGAACGAAAGGCAAGGAGAAAGATCAGGGGCGCTAGCGCTCTGTGACATTATGAGCCCTGTGTCAGTGATGACAGGATCATCAGACAAGTCAGCACACTCCACATCCGCTGCCATAAGCGGTGCTTTCACCGTTTCGACAACATGGGCCAGTTGAACCGAGGAGTTGATGGAGTGCTTTGAAAGCGACATAGTTGTCCTGTTGGATGTGGACCCTGAAGACGACTTCTAGTTGGGCCATCTGCCTGGTGCTTACAGTATCGCTTCGGCGAACTTCAGAGTAGTATCAATGAGTTGCCGACGTGACGGGAAATTGTGTCTTATTGCCGAGGCCCGTATTGCGTACTTTCATTCGAGGCTTTGCCGTAAGATGCGTTCGTGACGGCTTGCCTGAATGGAAAGCCGCCGGGTATCCAATTGAAGGCAGCGTTTTCAAAGTTTGAGCTGGTGACCGTATTGAAGTAAGGCCAGCGATTAAGTTTGTGTTTTATGATTTGCATTTTTAGAATTCAACCCAGCGGCTTTCATGGGTGACTGAAACTGCCAGGTGTTTATCGTTTCAACAGCCTCAGGAGTTTTTCCAAGCTAACTTCCAAACTTTCGTGGCTGTCGAGTTTTCCGACGAACCGCTTTTTCTTGTCGATCAGATACATTCCCGCAGTGTGATTGACGGTATAATCGTCGGGCTTAGCACCCGGTACGATCTCATAAAATGCCTTGAATGTCTTAACTGCGGTATCGATCTCTTCCTTGGTCCCGGTTAATCCAATGATACGTGGATCAAAGGAAGTGAGATATTCGCGCACAATCATTTGTGTGTCCCGGCGGCTGTCAACGGCTATGAACAGCACCTGTAACTGATCGGCTGAATCGCCAAGCTTGCCCAACAGTTCGGTCAACTCAGACAGACCGGTTGGGCAAATATCTGGACAGTTTGTAAAACCAAAGAACACTACCGACGGCCTGTCCATCAGGTTTGCCGCGGTGAAGGTTTCACCCTTGTTGGTCGTAAGTTTGAAGTCGCCCTCAAGCGGCATCATAGGTGTCGCGATATTTGACGGCGCGCCGGTGGGGGGGTCTTTTGCGATGTACAGAACCACAAATGCAGCTGTAAAAAACGCAACCATTGCCCATGTGATTTTGCGAATTTTCAAAAGCATGTCAGATCGCCTCGTTCATTCGCTGCCATGACTCATGCCGGAGTGGTCTTGAGCATCACCGGTTTGGTCTACAGCCGCATTAGCTGTCGGCGCTTTGGCACCCATCCGGTCCACCTTGAAAACCAATTCAACGGAACCAGCCTTTTCAAAAGTCAGCGTCCCACTAAAACTTTCGCCTTCCTTCAGGCCTGCCCGCAGTTCAAACAGCATCACATGTAAGCCATTTGGCTCAAATACCAGTTTTTGACCCGGCGCGATGACAAGAGGTTCAGTCACTTGCGCCATTGTCATAACGTCGCCCGTCATCGACATCAGGTGAAACTCTGCACGCTCAGATGCATTCGTCATTGCAGACACCAGAGTGTCCGGTTCGGTGCCGTTATTGGTGATTGCGAAGTAGGCGCCCCCAACCTTGGCACTGGGTGGCGTTGCACGTGACCACGGATGATCAATGGTCAGTGAGCCGATTGAAAACTCGTGGGCAATTGCCATGCCGGAGATCAGCATTGCCATGAGGCATCCAAGGGCGATCCTAACAAAACGACGCATCGCAAAACTCCAAATCCATGGCGAAACAATCCAAATCCCTACAATCATTCATTTACTGTGGACTGCAGCCACCGGCGAGTGCGGCATCTTCGCTGCACGGAGCAATGGCTGCATTCGCGGCCGCAGCAGGTATTTCCTGCGGTGGCAACAAGGCCTCTTTTGGACGGCTGATGGGAGCATTGGCGCTTGAGGTGCGCTTTTGGAGTGCTTCTGCTCCGTTGTTGCGCAATATGTTCTGAAACGACGTATGCATGCTGCCATCAGCATATCTGAGAATGGAAGGTGCACCTGAATTTTGAGACAAAGCCGCCATTTTTGTCTGATGGCCGCTGTGTTTGCGATCCTTTGCTACCGTAATAGCAGGGTCTTGTACAAAGGGAGGACACTCGGCACTCGCCGAGACATTTGCGCCCTCCGGAAACTGCGCATTAAATAAATACCGCTTGCCGCAAACGGCAACTTTGGGCGGCTGGCGTGTGACTTCGAAGTGGTCGGCCCCTTCTTCGAGGTTTCGCCAAAATTCAATATTCGGATTTGCACGATGGAATGCCATATTCTCCGGCGTCATCCGAAATGGGTAGCTTTGCACTTGAACTTTTTCCTGACCAGCTTTCAACGCATCACGCAGCACTGCGTAAAGCTCACCCACACTATCGTTGGTAATCGCAAAGCAGCCGGATGACGTGCATGCACCATGCACCATCAATGCCGTCCCGCTGCGCCCATAGGTGCTGTCATAAGCATTCGGAAACCCGAGATTGAAAGACAAGTGATAATCTGATGCCGGGTTCAACATGCTTTGACTGACGTGATAGAAACCTTCCGGCGCTTGCCGGTCACCTTCTGATTTCTTTGGTCCAAACTGACCTGACCAGCGGCACATCGGATAGGTTTTCAGCAAAGAAAACTTGCCGGTGTTGTCCCGCTTCCAAAGTTCCAGCTCGCTTTCCTTTTTAAATATCTTCACCATCACAGGATCAGATAGCCGCATGCCTTTGGTCTTCATTGTGTTCACGAGTTTAAGAGGCACCGGCACATTCGCGCGATCATTCCCGGAGTAGCTGCCAATGCCGTCTACCGTCGTGCATCCCGCCAAACCGAATAGCAGAAAAAAGAAAGCAGCGATGTGGTGAATAACAAAACGAATCATGGGTAATCCTGACGTCTGACTAGACATCAGCTGCATACGGATACGCTTTCCAGCAATCAATTCACGACTAGCATGTGTATTGATTGTGATGATCACACTGCGGTGAATTGAAGTGATAATTTGGGTCAACTGGCCAAAGCCAATCCAATTCCGATCAGCGCCAGATAACGCCCGGTTTTTGCGATAGTCACCAAAAGCGCAAAGCTCCAAAATGGTTCACGAAGGATTCCAGCTGTCACGGTCAATGCATCGCCAATGATCGGTGCCCATGACAACAGCAGGCTCCATCGACCCCATTTTGCATACCATTTTGCTGCCCTTTCCAATGACCGGTCAGACGCTGGAAACCAGCTCTTGTGTTTAAATCTTGTGATGCCACGGCCGAGCGCCCAATTGACCATTGCACCCAAGACATTTCCTGTGCTGGCGACAGCTAACGGAACAAGGATAGGGAAGCGTCCGTTTGCCACGACTGCCAAAAGCGCGGCCTCAGATTGCGCAGGAAAAATGGTTGCGGCCAAGAATGAAACCGCAAACAACCCAGCCAGCGTAGTCAAGTCACTCACCTGCTCGTCACCTTTGCAACCAAACTACTAGTGTGTCTGCGGCCAGAATGTGTGCAACTCATCGCTACGGTATGCATGTGCATGGTGATTACCAGCCTGACTTAAGCCGTCCTTCCAATGCGGATGATCCGCTGCTAACCCATCATGGACATGTTCTACGATTTCAAGGTCCCACGCGGGCCACACACGATATGCAATTATAACCGCGCCAGATGCCAGGGCTGCTAAAATCAATGATGTTGCGGGAAGGCCAAATGCTACACCGCCCCAGCCTGTCAACGGGTACGTTATAAGCCAACAGACGTGTGACAGCGCAAATTGGGCGGCAAACAGTGCGGGCCGATCTACTGATCGGGAGGATCGTCGAAGCAACCTGCCGGATGGCGTGAGCGCCAACGAGTAGCCGATGCCAATTGCAAGCCAGAACACCAGCAATGTTGGAAAGCTTTGGATTAACGCTGTTCCGGCTGCGAGCAGCGCAAGCAAGATTATTGCGCCCAACATCACTTTACGGTCGTCGGTACGTTCAAGAAGACTAGGAAGGATGAGCGCGACTGACATCGACCCGGCACCGAATGCTGCAAGGGCAAATGCAAGTTCTGTCGGGCCGAGCGCGAACTGTTCCTGCACAAAGACAACGCTGTTGACGTAGATGATTGCTCCAGCACATGCGGCGGCAAAGTTGACCGCAAGCAGGTCGCGAAGGCGCGGCGTTGCCAGATAAATACGCAAGCCGCGCGTTGTGCGATCATAAATGCCACTTTGTGTTGCAGGCTTCGGATTCGTCAATGTGACGCTTGCAACCAGGGCAGCTGACGCCAGAAAGCCGATGGCCGTTCCGGCAAACAGATTGCTGAAGCTGATGACGGTAAGGAGCGCCGCAGCAATTGCGGGGCTGGCCAGGCTTTCGAGATCATAGGCAAGCCGGGAAAGAGACAGTGCGCGCGTATAGTCTTTTTCGTCCGGCAGCACATCAGGAATGGTCGCCTGAAATGTAGGCGTGAATGCAGCGGACGCGGACTGAAGCAGGAAAACCAGGCTGAAAATCTGCCAAATCTCGGTTACGAATGGTAAAAATACTACGACTGCCGCGCGTATGATATCGAGGACGACCAGTGTTTCTTTGCGCGGCAGCGTTCCTACAAATGCCGCTGCAATTGGCGCGACTGCAACATAGGCAATCATCTTGATTGCAAGTGCAGTTCCCAGGACTGCGCCGGCATTCTCGCCTGACAAATTGAAAGCCAGAAGTCCGAGCGCCACTGTCGCTAGCCCAGTGCCAATCAAAGCGACAATCTGTGCAAAGAACAGATGGCGATAGGTCCGGTTGGTGAGAATGCTGATCATTTGCGAAGCCGTGCAAAATGAAACGCCGGATACTGATCGAATGTCTTCGAAAATCCGCGAGCTCTCAGATAGAAATTCTTGGATCTCCGGCAGGTACCGACTGAACAGCTCATCGTGCCTTTACGACCACTGTTGCGCCGATGGGCACGCGTTCGTAGAGATCGATGACATGATCATTGATCATACGGATGCAGCCATTGGAAACTGATTTTCCAATTGACGATGGCTCTGTTGTCCCGTGGATGCGATAGAAAGTA
>JBGTAU010000343.1:0-2127 GCA_041749675.1 Rhizobiaceae bacterium
ACAATGAAAAGCAAATCAGCCAACGGGCACTCAGCCAAGTTGAACTTTTGAATCAACAAATTGCAGCGCTCCGCACGCAAATTGGCGCGCTGGAAGATGCGCTCGGCGCTTCCGAAAAGCGCGACCGCGAATCCAACACCAAGATCGCAGACTTAGGCAAACGGCTCAATGTTGCGTTGGCGCAACGCGTTCAAGAGCTCAATCGCTACCGTTCAGATTTCTTCGGGCGCCTCCGTGAAATCCTCGCCGACCGCGACAACATCCGCATCGTCGGCGACCGTTTCGTCTTCCAATCCGAAGTTCTATTCCCGTCAGGTGGAGCAATCATCAATGACGCAGGCAAAGGCGAAATGCTAAAACTTGCCAACGCCATCATTGAACTCGCCAAAGAAATCCCATCGGAAATCGATTGGGTGCTGCGCGTCGATGGCCACACCGACAACGTCGCGCTGTCGGGCGCAGGCAAATACGAAGACAATTGGGAACTCTCATCTGGCCGCGCGACTTCAGTAGTCAAATACCTCATCGAAAATGGCGTCCCCGCAGACCGCCTTGTCGCCGCCGGCTTCGGCGAGTTTCAGCCGCTCGAACCTGGCGACAGTGATGAAGCCAAATCCAAGAACAGGCGCATTGAATTGAAGCTGACTGAGAAATAGTCAAACCCCAGCCAGCACTGCCGCAATCGCAAGCACAGCTGGCACAGTCTGAATAAACAAAATCTTCTTGCCCACGCTCATCGCACCATAAAGCCCCGCCACAGCCACACACGCCAGCAGAAACAGTTGCATTGTGCGCTCGCCTTGCCACAGCGCAAACAACAAACCGATCGCCAAAAACCCATTATACAGCCCCTGATTGGCCGCCAGCACCTTAGACGCCGCAGCAAATTCCGGCGTTGTTCCAAACGCCTTCCGGCCCTGCGGTTGGTCCCAAAGCACCATTTCAAGATAGACAATATAAAGATGAATAACGGCCACAAGCCCAGTCAATATCGCGCCAATCATGTTGGTGTCCTTCATGCTTTCGTGTACGAGAATAATCTTAACCATTTTTACATTTCTGACTAGCCGGAGCCACCGATGTCGTTTGCCAAACTTGATACCCACTGCCATTCCCTCGAAGCGCTCGAGCATGCGCTCGCAATTCTCGGCGTCGATGAAGCAACGGCAATGGCCAGCGGCGGCGGTGAAAAACGCGCCCAATCTATGGCCGCCCTGTCCGGCATGTATCACCGCCAAGGCACCGATCCGCAGGTCGCGGAATGGTTGGATAAAGCCAAATCCGAAAAGCTAGACGCCGCCCAATCCGCAGCAATCCGCGAATTAGAACGCACTTACATCAACGCTACGTGCCTGCCGTCAGAGTTCGTCGAACAGCAAACCATCACCCGCATGCGCTGCGAGCAGCTTTGGCGCGAGGCGAGGCCAGCGGGCGACTGGAAGGCCTTTGCCCCCGCCCTTGAAGGCGTCATCGCCTTGGTGCGTGAAGAGGCCGCCATGCGCGCCGATGTCCTCAAACTCGACCCCTATGATGCTCTTATGGAACAATATGACCCCGGCAATCGCTCCGCCGATGTCAGTGTCGTTTTCGCGGAGCTGAAGACTTTCCTGAAGACCTTCCTGCCCAAAGCCATCGAACGCAAACAGCAGCAAAACGCCGTCCGCCCATTAAAGCCACTCTCCGGCAATTACCCCGTTGAGAACCAACGCGCGCTCGGCATTGCCATGATGCAAGCCGTCGGCTTTGACATGAATCACGGCAGCCTCGCTGTCTCGCACCACCCGTTTTGTGGCGGCGTGCCTACTGACGTGCGCCTCACAACCCGCTATCGCACGGGCGAGTTCCTCTCCGCGCTGATGGGCATTTTGCACGAAACCGGTCACGGCCTTTATGAGCAAAACCTTCCCAAACAATGGGCGCATTGGCCGTCCGGCAAAGCCCGCGGCATGGCCTGCCACGAAAGCCAAAGCCTATTCGTCGAAAAGCAAATCGGCCGCAATGAGGCGTTTTGGCAGTACGCTCTGCCGCACATCAAACAGCATCTGGGCGAGACATGGCAGCTCGACGATATCATGCCCCATGTCCACCACGTCGGTCGCGGCCTCATCCGCGTTGATGCCGACGAAG
>JBGTAU010000344.1:0-9578 GCA_041749675.1 Rhizobiaceae bacterium
GATATCTCAAACTCGCGCGTCAACTCAGTAATGGTATAAAATTCCCGCATATGACCTTCCAAAATGAACAGACGTAACGCCTGCACCTGTCATGTCGCAAAATTTACGTAAAAGTCAATCACGGAATGATTGCTCAATGGAACCAATGCAATTCAATTTTAATAGGGTTAAAGCCCGAACCACAAAGTGGCGAAGCCAAGGAATGCAAAGAATCCAACGCAATCAGTGACCATCGTTACAAATACGCTAGACGCCAACGCAGGGTCCGCACCAAAGCGTTGCAAAATCAGCGGAATGGAAATGCCAGCTAATGCGGCAGCGAGCAGATTGACAATCACCGCAGCGCCAATCACTAATCCCAGATTATAGTCTTGGAACCAAATCGAAGCGACTGTACCCAATACAGTTGCAAACAATAGACCACTGGCCAGCCCAATTATCGCCTCACGCCGTATAACGCGTGCCGCATTGTAAATGTCGAGATCCTTGGTCGCCAAAGCGCGCACGGTCACCGTCATCGTTTGCGTACCGGCATTGCCGCCCATCGAAGCAACAATCGGCATTAAGACGGCAAGTGACACCATTTGCTCGAGCGTGGCGCCAAAAAGTCCGATAACACTGGATGCCAACAATGCGGTAAATGTATTGACGAACAGCCAAGGCCAGCGCGATTTCGCCGTTTCAAACACCGAGTCTGACAGCTCTTCATCACCAACGCCCGCAAGGCGCATGATGTCTTCTTCCGCTTCCTCTTGTATAACGTCAACAACGTCGTCAATTGTTAGAACGCCAACCAGTCGCTCGTTTTCATCCACCACCGCAGCCGACAACAAGTCATACTGCTGCATGATTTGAGCGGCCTGCTCTTGGTCCATTTGTGCCGGAATTGCGTGGCGTGTTTCGTGGGTGATCTCTTCAATTTTAACATTGCGTTGAGCCCGTAAAATTTGGTCCAGATCCACAGCGCCCGAAAGTTTGAAGAAAGGGTCCACTACATAGACTTGGCTAAACCGATCCGGCAGTTCTTTTTCATCGCGCAAGTAGTCGATAGTTTGCCCGACCGTCCAAAAGGCAGGGATTGCAACAAACTCCGTCTGCATACGCCGCCCAGCTGATTCTTCTGGGTAGTGCAGCGCACGCTGGAGGATTAACCGTTCTTCATGTGGCAATCGCGCAAGGATTTCCTGCTGATCAGCAACATCCATATCTTCAAGGATGTAAACCGCATCGTCAGAATCGAGCCCCTGCACTGCCGCCGCTATATCTTCGTTCGGCAGATTCTCAATAATTTGTAGGCGGATCGCTTCGTCAACTTCAGTCAGCGCCGCAAGGTCAAAATCCTTGCCTAAAAGCCGCACGAACGCATTGCGCTGCTCACCGTTCAGCGCCTCAATCAGATCGGCTAGCTCGGTTTCATGAAGTTCGCTCGCCTCTTGGCGCAGCGTTAGCGTATCTCGGTCGGCAATCGCGGCGCCAATATGCGCAAGATATGACGCCAGCACCACACCTTCATCATCATAAAGCGCGGCAGTTCTGCTGATGTCTGGGTTTTCGAGAGCGTAGGATTTGGATTCGGTCACAGGCGCGCTCCCGGCTAAGTGATGTGATCAATCGAATAGACTGAAATGCCTTCGGATACAAAGAAAAAAGCGCAGCGAACAGCGACATGACATTGATAAAATATACATTATTTGATTGACCCCGAAGGGTGGTTGGTGCGGTCGAGAAGACTCGAACTTCCACGTCTTGCGACACAGCGACCTCAACGCTGCGCGTCTACCAATTCCGCCACGACCGCACGCACCGAAATGCCGGCTGGTAGGTCCGGCTGGGCGCATGTAGCAAATGAAAATTGGTGAAACAAGCCTTTAATGCTGGTGTCATTGAAATAGTACACGCAATAAATATAATGGCGGCGTGACTGGACCGAACAATGAAACATTGCCATATCACATCTTATGGAAACGTCGGATAAACTAACGCGTTCACGGCAGAGCCTGTCCGGTCAATTCTTTGCCGACAGTGCTAACCCCGCTGTCGAATGGCGCGTTGCGGAAGGTCTTACACCCTACCCTGAAGCGGTTGCCTTTATGGAGGCACGCGCAGATGCAATACGCGCGGGAGAAGCTGGCGAACTCGTATGGCTGGTCGAGCATCCTGCACTCTACACTGCAGGAACCAGTGCGAAATCATCTGATCTCATTTTGCCAGATCGCTTTGAGGTTTTTCAAACTGGCCGCGGCGGCGAATATACCTACCATGGCCCAGGCCAACGCGTTGCCTACGTGATGCTCGACCTAAAGCGCCGCAAAGAGGATGTCCGCGCGTTCGTTGCCGCCTTAGAAGCATGGGTGATTGCTGCCCTTGATCAGTTCAATATCAAAGGCGCAACCCGCGAAGATCGCGTCGGCGTTTGGGTCATAAGGCCGGATCGCCCGGATATTGCTCCCGGCATACCGGCCGAAGATAAGATAGCGGCGATCGGCATACGCTTGCGCAAATGGGTCTCATTTCACGGCGTCTCACTCAACGTCGAACCCAACCTTCAAGATTATGAGGGAATTGTACCGTGTGGAATTCAGGGCTATGGCGTCACCAGCCTTGTAGATCTTGGTTTACCCGTGACCATGCACGATGCAGATGTGGCGTTATTCCATGCCTTTGAAAGAGTATTTGGACCGGCAGCAACATCGGATCACAAGTAAACCGAAATACCCCAAATGGTGGCAAATGCATGCACGATAAAGGTCGCCATGAGGCCGACCATGATCAAAATTCGCTCATTGGTCGTCATCGGGTGCAGCGCATGGCGCGGTTTGATACCTGACCCAGTGGTAATCAAAGACAATATAGCAAATACCGTCCCGACGACGAAAAGTGCTGAATTGGAAAACCCGCAAATTTTGCACACAACCATGAGGCCACTGAGAATCACAAACGAGGCAACACCTTGCGCCCAACGCGCATCAAACAGCTGGCGTATAACTTGCCCGCCGTCGAATTTCCAAATCGGCACGAGATTAGCTAAATTAAACACGCCGCCTATCACCGCAAACGCACCGACTACAGAAGCCCAATGCAAGTAGCCCAAGGCTTGCAAAGGCTGGTAAAGCGCGATGCACGCAGCCACCGGAAGCACCGAGAACCCTGCCCCCATCAGCGCCGAAAAGCCAACTTCAAAGTGTCGATCGTAGGGACGCCCGCCCAATGCAATGCCGCCGAGTATGGGAATAAATATCATCCGCGCCGAACGATGCCCCATAACGCGGAAGGCAAACATATGGCCGACCTCATGCAAGGCCACGACACTGGTCAAAGTCAGGCTCAAAATTAAACCGGTCCATGTCAGTCCAAAAAACGGCCACATCAACAGCGCGGAAAGCAGCGCCATCGAGATTTGCATGGGCGGCTTTTCAAAAATGCCAACAGATTTGTACACACCAGTCTTGGCCCAGCCATCCAAATTGGCCAAGTGCCGACGGTTTTTGAAATAGCGGAACCCAAGGAACGCAAACCCGGTATACTTATCGGTTTCTGAAACTGTAACGCGCGTTTGATCGCCAACGGCGACCAGTCGCACATTTTCCGAATGATGCTGCCAAAACGTTGCATCCAGCGAAGTGTCGTCACTGGTTCGTGTGGTAAATTGTTGATCTTGAACAACATCCGTGAAAACTACCGATCGACGGATCGGCTTGCCATCACGGCCATCCCAATCCAATTCAAGCATCGCGCCATTATTGCCGATTGGCGACACGCTCAAATAAGAGCCGTCCCATTTTGCGTTGCTTCCAAAGGGAAATACGGCAGACCAAACATGCGCTGGCGCTGCCGATATAAGCCGCGAAACAGTCACCGTGCGCTCGCCCAATGGCGCTGACATTAAAAACCAGATGAGGGCCAAATTGATAAAGATCAAAAAGCCAACCATCAAAACATAATTCAGCGACATTGCACTCACCCACATGAGCACTCTTTGTACCACGGGGCACGTTGCGAAATCGTTTCTACAATCGATTCAAAATTGATCGATTATGCAAATTCCATGATGACCGCATCAACCGCCAAGTTATCGCCAGCCTTTGCATTGACTTTTGCGATCACCAAATCGCGCTCGGCGCGCAATACATTTTCCATTTTCATGGCTTCAACAATTGCCAGAATATCGCCCGCTTTCACTTCCTGCCCCTCAACCACATTGAGCGACACGATCACGCCTGGCATCGGGCAAAGCAGCATGCTGGACGTATCCGGTGGCATATTTACCGGCATCAACGCATAAAGTTGGGCAATACGCGGCGACATAACACGGGCATTGACCGTTACGCCCTGCCAACTCAAAGTCAGCCCGTTCAACATCGGCCGTACTTGAGCGGTTATGCGAAGTCCCCCGACCATGCCGTACCAAACAGCGGCACCGGGCGTCCAATCAGATGCGATGACAACAGGCTCGCCATCGTCGATGGTCACTTGAATATTCAGCGGCGATTCAACTTTACCGGCCACGATCTGAACCGGAACATCCAATTCTCCTACCCGCACGACCCAATCTTCTGTCAAATTGCCTGTATGGGGCTTAACCCGGTCTGCAAACCTGTCGAGGCGATCCTTGCGCAAAAGCTCCACCGCCAGCGCCACCGCAGCCAGATTGCGGTATTGCTCGTCGTTTGGAACAATTGGATGAAATCCTTCGGGATATTCCTCAGCAATAAAGGCAGTGGAAAAATCTCCAGTGCGCCAACGATCATGACGCATCAACGCAGAAAGAAACGGAATGTTGTGGCCAATGCCATCGACTACAAAGCCATCGAGCGCTGTGCTCATGGCATCAATGGCTTCAATGCGGGTTGGCGCATGTGTGCATAATTTTGCAATCATAGGATCGTAATAGATCGAGATGTCCGATCCTTCGTAAACGCCGGTATCGTTGCGAATGGTAATCCCATTTTCAACGCCTTCATGCGGCGGGCGATAGCGCGTTAGCCGACCCGTTGAGGGAAGAAAATTACGGTACGGGTCTTCTGCGTAAATACGGCTTTCAACAGCCCAACCGTTCAGTTTCACGTCTTCTTGGCGGATGGAAAGCACTTCACCTGCCGCAACACGGATCATATGTTCAACAATATCCACGCCCGTAATCAGCTCAGTGACGGGATGCTCCACTTGCAAGCGCGTGTTCATTTCTAGAAAATAGAAATTGCGGTCTTTGTCGACGATAAATTCAACTGTGCCTGCGCTTTGATATTCCACCGCCTTCGAAAGCGCGACAGATTGCTCGCCCATCGCTTTACGCGTGGCAGCATCCAAAAACGGCGACGGGGCTTCTTCTGCAACTTTCTGATTGCGTCGTTGGATCGAACACTCGCGTTCGCCTAGATAGATACAATTTCCGTGCCCATCCGCCAAATTTTGGATTTCAATGTGGCGCGGCTCAACAACAAATTTCTCAATAAAAACACGGCCATCGCCAAAAGAGTTCACAGCTTCCGAAGTCGCCCGATCAAATCCATCTTCAACCTCTGAAGCGGACCATGCAATGCGCATACCTTTACCGCCGCCGCCAGCGGAGGCCTTGATCATCACAGGATAACCGATTCCATCGGCAATTTGACGCGCGTGCCGCGCATCACTGATCACGCCGATGTAGCCTGGCACAGTGGAAACATTGGCAGCCGCCGCAAACTTTTTCGATTCGATCTTATCGCCCATCGCATTGATGGCACGCGGCTTTGGCCCAATGAAAATAATACCCTCAGCCTCAAGTGCCTCACAAAAGCTCGCGCGCTCAGACAAGAAGCCGTAGCCAGGATGAACAGCTTCTGCGCCACTTTGTTTCGCAGCAGCAATGATCTTCTCAGGCAGAAGATAGCTCTGATTGGCAGGAGCCGGACCAATGTGAATGGCCTCGTCTGCCATTTCCACATGCATCGCATTGCGATCTGCATCAGAATAAACGGCGACAGTCGCAATGCCCATTTTCCGCGCAGTTTTGATGACGCGGCAGGCAATTTCACCACGATTGGCAATCAGGATTTTCTTAAACACGCAATGTCTCCCCAGTCATGAAACTGTAATAGGGAGAATTGCGCCTTTACTCAATCGGCCAAAAGGATAATGGCGGGCAATCACGCCGCCTTGTTGATAGCCCGCAAGAGATCTGGATGAATGTTGGGTGATTCCTTGCGCAGAAATTCAACCAGCGCACGTTCGTTGTCATGCAATTGGCCATCTCGCCCAATACGTCCAGCAAGCCACGACGCTTCCGACTGACTAATCATCTCAGCGGCATCCGATTGCGCAGCAAGTTCGGAGTTAGTTTGCGAAAATCTGTCTTCAACGGCATCCATTTTTGACCAACTCTTGAAGCTTTCCGAAAATGTGCCGGTCAGCATTCGCGATAGAAATCCGCCCATGCCAGTGGACGCACTATCCAAAAACGCATCATGGCGCAGCGCATCTTCACGCGAGCCAACATTGTAACCGGATACCGCCATCAAATGGTTGGCGATTGCCTTGACAAACAATTCGTTCCAAGTTGGATCAGTCAGCGCGTCAACGGACTTATCGTTGATCGCAAACAACATCTCAGCTTCTGCTCGCGTCACCGCGATATTGCCGTCCCCACCAATCGCATAAAGCACGCGGCGCACTAAGTCAGTCTCGTAGCGTGTAATTTCGCCAGGCTTCAACGTACGCCCCTTTGCCAAGGGACCGTCACCAGTCACGACGGCCAGTTCAACTTGTTTCAAAGCAAACGTACCCAATTGCGAAGGTGCTTCGCGCGACTCTTCAAGCACCCGCACCAATAATTCGAGTTCACTTTCGCTGTCAATTTTACCGTCGCGTGAAATCATCGCCATAAGCCAAGTGGCGTTATCGCTGCTGATATACCCAGACGGTTTTTCTTGATGCACAATATAATCGCACACTGCTTCCATGAAAAACGCTGACCATTCTGGAGCGCGATCGACACAAGCGCTGTCCAGTGCAAACAGATTTTCGGCCTCAAAACGAGACGCCAATCCATCTTGATAAACATGCGAGCGCAAGAAAAGCGTGTCTTCAGCAGTGATTTTATTGCGTGCTACAATCGCGGCGATGCGCGGCTCTAGTGTGAGTTCAGCCATGTTTCCAACCCCGTACTGAAGTATCCCCTGATACCCCCTGTTGGAAAGGACCATAGCAAAAGCATTTTGCCAAAATGATAAACAGCATGGTTTCCAATTCACTACTGTTCGATCACGAAGCTTCACGTCAACGTGAAACTTTTCCGATTTCAAATGCGTTACGGATAGACATCGGAACTAGGGAGAACGATTGTGTCGGCAAATATTACTGTAGAAGGCCCGAAAACGGGGAAACTTATCTACCGGCAAAATCGCTGGACACGCGTCACCCATTGGATTTGGGCCGTTTCCTTATTCTTCTTACTCCTCAGCGGCTTACAAATCTTCAATGCGAGGCCTTGGCTATCGATCGGCAAGGAGACGGGCTTCCAATACAATAACAGTTTCGTGAAGATCGGCTCAACGACACAAGGCGATGTGCGCTCAGGCTACACTGAATTGTTTGGAACACGCTTTGATACCACGGGATACTTGGGGCTGCATGGCAGCGGCGATGAAGCCGTATCTCAAGCCTTTCCGCCTGCCCTGACTATCCCGTCAAACCGCGATCTTGGAACCGGCCGCGTGGTCCATTTCTTCTTTGCATGGATACTTGTCTTAACGCTCACCACTTGGCTCATTGCATCCGTATCAAAGGGGCGCGTGCGCGGCGAACTTCTTCCAGATAGAACCGATTTGAAAAGCCTGCCACAGGACATCAAAGACCATGCGCGACTGCGTTTTCATCACACAGGGAAGTACAGTGTACTGCAAAAGCTCGCTTACTGCGGCGTCTTGTTTGTACTGTTTCCAGCCATCATCATCACCGGCCTTGCCATGTCGCCAGGCTTCAACGCCTTCATGCCGTTTTTGAATGACTTGCTGGGCGGACGCCAAACAGCGCGCACCATTCATTTCATTGCAATGGCACTCTTGGTCGGCTTTTTCGTCATCCACATGCTGATGATTTTGGCAGCCGGTCCTATCAATGAAATGCGCTCGATCATCACCGGATGGTATCGCACCGATCCGACATCCAAGAATGCTGAGGAGCACTAATATGACCAGCTCAAATCAAATTCCAAACATCGCCCGCCGCCGCTTCCTAACCAGCGCTTCCATCGGCGCGAGCGGACTGGCACTCACCGGCTGCGATGCCTTTGACAGACTGTCCAATCGCGATGACGAAGTGCGTGCCGTTTTGGAAAAAGCCAACTCGCTGACATACCGAGTGCAACGCATGTTAATCGGCGGCAATCGCTTAGCACAGGAATTTTCAGAAAGTGATATTCGCCAGCAACACCGCGCCAATGGAACCAGCGATCCGGTAGACGAAGATTACAAGGCCCATGTTGCAGCCAAGTTTGCAGACTACCGCTTGGAAATATCCGGACTGGTCAACGCCCCAAAATCCTTCTCGCTCAGCGACATCAAATCAATGCCGTCCCGCACCCAAATTACCCGCCACGACTGCGTCGAAGGCTGGAGCAGCATCGCCAAATGGACCGGCACGCCTTTGGCAACAATCCTTGATCAGGTCGGCGTCAAAGACAGCGCACGCTTTGTCGTTTTTGAATGTTTTGACACTGTCGATCAGACATTAAGCGGTCCAATCAAATACTACGAATCAATCGACCTCATTGACGCGCGCCATGCGCAAACAATCCTCGCTTACGGCATGAACGGCCTCGATTTGCCTGTGGAAAACGGCGCACCATTGCGTGTTCGGGTCGAGCGGCAGCTGGGCTATAAGATGGCCAAATACATCAGTAAAATCACATTGGTCGATGATTTGGCTCCATTTGGGTCGGGTCACGGCAGCTATTGGTCGGACAATGGCTATGAATGGTACGCCGGTATTTGACATGAAAATGTCGCGTGACAAACACGGAACCTTCGCATAGGTTCCGTGTCGTCGAAGGCTCGCAAGAGCTTTTGCTGTTCGCGGGAGAGGCCTTGAATGGCCGCCGAAGGGGAAATCGCCCGAAATCTCTCAGGCAAGCGAACCGTGAACAGTAAAGACAACTCTGGAAAGTCGGGGTATGCCCCCGCGCCGAAGGTGTAAGTGCAGCTGACAGAGTTCCGGCTGTGCGAGTCTCTCAGGCTTCAGACAGAGGGGCGGTACGAACGCGATCTTCGCGTTAAGCCGAACCGTGTCTGGAGAATTGAATGAGTGACGGCAAGATCAGAGAACTCCCACTTAAACATATGCATGAACAAGCAGGCGCACGGTTTGGCGCTTTCGCTGGTTGGAATATGCCCCTCACCTATCCATTGGGTGTGTTGAAAGAACATTTGCACACCCGCCAAAAAGCAGGCCTGTTTGATATTTCACACATGCAATTGTTTGAAATGCAAGGCGCAAATGTCGATCAAGCGCTGGCACACTGCTGCCCCATTGACGCCGCGCTCATCGATAACAACGAAAGCAAATACACATTTCTGCTCAATGAACAGGCAGGCATCATCGAC
>JBGTAU010000345.1:0-2913 GCA_041749675.1 Rhizobiaceae bacterium
GCAAGGCAAAGGCGGCGAAGGCCAATCCGAAATGGAAGGCAAACTGAACGAGCTTGGCAAAATGCTGCGCGAACAGCAGAAGCTTTTGGACGAGACTTTCAAACAAGATCGCGAACGTCAAACCGGACAGGGCGAAGGCCAACAGCAAGAAGACGGCGCAGGCGAACAAGGTGAAGGTCAACAAGGTCAAGGACAGCAGGGACAGAACGGCCAAGGGGGGCAACCCCGGGGCGATCAAAATGGTCCCAAAGGCGGACTTGGCGGCCTGCAACAGAGGCAGAACAAGCTGGGCGAACAATTGCAAGGTTTGATGGACGGCTTAAAGGGCCTCGGAATTGAGCCGGGCAAAGAACTCGGCGATGCCGGTAAAGCCATGGGTCGCGCGGGTAAAAATCTTGGCGAGGGCGATGCTGGCGAGGCGATGGGCGATCAGACTGACGCGCTTGATGCTCTGCGCAAAGGCGCTGAAGGCCTGATGAATCAAATGCAACAAGCAATGGGCAATAAGGGCGGCGGGCAACAGCGCGGCGAGAAAGGCCCAAGCGATAAGGATCCGCTGGGTCGCGCGCGTTCAGACAGTAGCCCCGACACTGGCCTGGGCACCAAAGTGCCAGATGAAATTGATGTTCAGCGTGCCCGCGAAATCTTAGAGGCCATCCGCAAACGCCTCGGCAATGCGCTCAGTCCAGAGCTTGAAAAGCAATATTTGGAGCGCCTTTTGCAGTTCGACTAAGGCATGAACCGTTACGCGTCGCCTTTAACGATGCCGACATATGGCAATTCACGAAACGCATGGCCAACGTCCATGCCATAGCCAACAACGAAGTAGTCCGGACATTCAAAGCCAACAAAATCAGCATTGAATTCCGTTTGACGCCGCACGCTCTTGTCCAATAGCACCGCTACGGACACGGACTTCGCCCCACGAGACAACATCAAATCGCGTGTGAATTTCAACGTTTTTCCAGATTCCAAAATATCATCGATCAAAAGCACGTCACGATCGCGAACATCATTGTCGATATCGCGCAGAACCTTAACGTCGCCAGACACCGTGCCCGCGCCATAACTCGACACAGTGATGAACTCGACTTCCGGCGCTAACCCAGCATCGTGCATCGCGCGAATGAGATCGGCTGCAAACACAAACGAACCTTTGAGGATGGAAATGACGAGCAGATCATCGTAGTGGCGCTCAGCAATATCTTTCGCCAATTCAAGATTGCGGACCGCAATCGTTGATGCGCTGAATAAAACGTCAATCTTCTTACCACGTACGACCTGCATGAAATCCCCCACAAATTGTGGGACATCAATACAACAGCGCGTGTCCGCCGGAAACCCAGAAAACGATAAACGCACAGACCAGTGTAACAAATAGAAATGTCGGCGAAAGCTGATCCGGTTGCGAGGTCGCGCGTGGGTCGGCGAACTGATCGCGCAATAATGACAGCTGATCGACCGATTGGGCCACCTTCGCACTCGAGACTCGTGATGCTACGGGCGCGACCATGGGTTTTGCACTGCTGGATACGGTTTCAAACTCCACATCAATTACGTCGTCGTGCGAAATGCTGATCACAGCCATCTTACGGCCCTTTTCTCAATACTTTCTGATCAGTAAACGGATTAAGTTAAATTTTGCCAAACTGGATTGCGATTCGGCACGGTTGTTTAATTGGAGATGTTGCGCTTTGATTCGCTTTGAAAATGTCGGCTTCCGTTATGGCATGGGTCCCGAGATACTTCGGGATGTGACATTTCATGTGCGGCCTAAATCATTTCAGTTTTTGACCGGGCCATCAGGCGCCGGAAAAACCACATTACTGCGCCTCTTATTTCTGGCGTTGAAGCCAACGCGTGGGCTGATCACGGCATTTGATAAAGAAATCAACACCATCACCAACCAAGAGCTACCGTTTTTGCGCCGCCGCATCGGCGTAGTATTCCAAGATTTTCGCTTGCTGGATCATTTGACGACATATGAAAATGTCGCCCTGCCTTTGCGTGTGCGCGGCAAAGAAGAAGCCACCTACAAAAGGGATGTGGTCGAGCTGCTGAAATGGGTCGGTCTTGGAGAACGCATCCATGTCTTGCCGCCGGTACTGTCGGGTGGTGAAAAGCAACGAGCCGCCATCGCTCGCGCATTGATCGATCAACCGGAAATTTTGCTTGCAGATGAACCAACGGGCAACGTTGACCCCCCGTTGGCCCGCCGATTGCTTCGCTTATTCATGGAACTCAATCGCTCCGGAACTTCCGTTGTTATCGCTACGCATGATTTGCCGTTAATGGATCAAATCGATGCGCGGCGCATGATCTTGAATGCAGGAAGGCTCGAAATCCATGACTGACAATGAGCAGCACGATGAGACTGACTATCGTCGTGGTCGCGTCAAGAAATGGTATGCGCGCGGCAAAAATGCGCAGGCTCCCATTGTGCCTGAGGGCTCTATTTCATCGACCGCTCTGGTCTTCGTCATCGCCATTATGACATTTCTCGCCTGCCTCACGCTTGGCGCGGTCATGGTGGTACGGGAAACGGCATCTTCTTGGCAGCTACAAGTCGCTTGCGAAGCCACCGTACAGATTAAGCCCGAAGAAGGCTTTGACATGGAAGCAGCGCTGGTCTCCGTCCAAGCTATTGCCGCAGGCTTCCCAGGCGTGCGCAATGCCAATATTGTCGATAAGGAAGCCACAGCGCGATTGCTGGAGCCTTGGCTGGGATCTGACCTCAACATAGACACGTTGCCAGTACCAAGGCTTGTCATCGTCACCATTGATCCTGTATCGCCGCCAGACTTCGCCGCATTCAAAACGGCCATCGCCAAAGTTGTTCCGCGGGCAACACTGGAAGACCATCGTAATTGGGTGGATCGCCTCGTCGCGATGGCCAGAACAACGGTGTTCATC
>JBGTAU010000346.1:0-2071 GCA_041749675.1 Rhizobiaceae bacterium
GTATTGTCGGAATGATAAAGACATTGCGAATCGTAAGATCGCTCCAGCCGCGCGCTGCAGCTTTGGACGATGGGTTAAGTTTGGCAATTGCGGCCATCTGATCCTCAACATTGATTAAAAGTTGGCCGGAGGGAGTCATGCCCCCTCCAGCCAGGTGTGGCCGGGAGTTTAGCCACCACGACCATATTTCTTGAACGTTTCGTTCCAGTCCTTTGTGACATTGTCGAGCACTGCTTGTGCGCTGCCACCTTCGCCGCTGATCACGTATGGGTAGACGTGCGTGTTGATCTGAGTCAGCAGTTCTGCATACTCAGGAACGGCCCAGAAGTCTTTGACGATGAACATGGTTTGGTAGAAGGCTTCATTGTATGGCGTTGCCTTGCGGAAGGCTTCGGATTCCAACACAGCCTTGTTGCAGGTGTACCCACCAAGCTCAGCCCACTTCTTTTGGGTTTCGTCTTTGATGAACCATTCAAGGAACTTCATGGCCGCTTCCTGCTTCTTGGAATAGGACACAATTGAAATCCCCTGTCCGCCAAGCGCAGCGTGTTGTGCGCCACCAGGGCCTGCCGGGTTGGCAAAGTAGCCGGTAACATCTGCGTTCGGGTTGGATGCTTTGTTAGCCAAAGCCGGGAAGAAGGCAAAGAAGTTCAAGCTCATTGCAGCCAAGTTTTCAGTTATTGCCTGGTTGCTTTCCTGGAAGAATGTCTTGCCCCAATTCGGTGGTGTGAAGCCATAAAGCTGCTTGTACATCTCAACGGCTTCCGCATTTTGCGGCGAGTTCAAAATGCCATCTACTTTATAGGTGGAATAGTCGCCCAGCTCTCCTCCGTAAGAGAAGATCGTGCTTTCAATACCCATCAACATAGCATCGTAGCTGTTGTCAGTGTAAATCGCGATGCCATATTTCTTTTCGTCGGGCCGGTAAAAAAACTCGGCAATGTCGCGCAGTTCCTTGTAGGTTTTCGGCACAGCAAGGTCATAACCATACTTGGCCTTGAAGGCTTCCATTTCCTTCGGATCTTCGAACCAATCCTTACGATAAGCCCAGCCTGCGGCGTCGCCTTCAAGTGGTATGGACCAATATTTACCACCATATTCGGCGTAGGCCTTTACGGTTGCTGGGGCCATGGAATCAAGGACTTTGTGCTTTGCGTAAAAGTCTGTCAGGTCGACGTAATGTCCGCCAGTCGAACCCGCACCAACCCACTGTGAATCGCCGACAACCATGTCGAATGCCTCACCTTTGGCATTGAATTCAGCAAACGTTTTGGTTTGGAAATCTGGCCAAGGCGTCGTTTGCACCGTGACCGTCACTCCGGTTTCAGCAGTATAAATATTGGCCAATTCCTGCAGATAGTTTGCAGGATCCCATTCAGCCCAGAAAATTGTCAGCTCTTCAGATTGCGCAAAGGCTTTGATTGCACCTGTCGCAGTGAAGGCCGTACTTGCGGCCAGTGCCAGAAATGTTCGTCTTAACATGCTAAACCTCCTATTTGATTCAACCGTTTTGCTGCGGCTGTAGTTCCACTTCTCTTCGTCTCAATTTCCGGCCAATTGCCTCCCAACCCGCCGGTTTCGCGCTGCCCTGTGCACAGCACAAATTTTTCATCGTTCTTGCGCGCGATGCGCATGTTTTAACTGGCTTTCTCCCATTTCCCAGTGCGCGCAGACTTTAGTACTGCGTCGGTCACCAGATCTGTTGCCAGAGCATCCCTGAATGTTGGCGCGGCTGGTTTGCCAGTTGCTAATCCCGATAAAAAATCTGCCGCTTGATGAATAAAGGAATGCTCATATCCAATCTGCAATCCTGGAACCCACCAATTGCCCATATAAGGGTGGTCACCATCCGTGATGTGCAGTGAGCGCCAACCGCGGGTGCGTCCCTCATCGCGATGGTCGAAATATTGCAAGCGGTGAAGGTCATGCAGATCCCAAAAGATCGACGCGTGCTCGCCGTTGATCTCAAATGTATACAATGCCTTGTGGCCTCGGGCGTAGCGTGTCGCCTCGAAATTCGCCAGCGAACCATTGGCAAACCGTGCCAAAAACAGGCTGGCATCGTCAATGC
>JBGTAU010000347.1:0-2108 GCA_041749675.1 Rhizobiaceae bacterium
AGCCGGAACTTGCAAAAACAACGTCAAATTGACCATTCGCAGTGCGTATCATTTGGAACAAACCGCCCGGAACATGATTGGTGAGCTTCTGAAGTTTTTGTTGTTCCTGTATCCGCACCATAATATCAGTGGTCTCAACAACAGTACCCTCATAATGCAACGGCAATCCCGTCATGGGATTTAACACCACCCTTGCATTCTCAGATATCCAAATACGCTCGCTGGACTTGTGGCGATAAACTTCGGATACGAAATTCTCGACCTTGCCCTGCTCGGTAAGAAGTTTATTGAACTCATCTTTTCGATTTTGATCAACGTACCAATTACCGGTGTTATTACTCACGAATTTGATTAACTCTGCTTCTGTATCTAATCCGCTAATGGCCACCAGCGCCGGGTTAGCCAACAACACACTCCCATCAAGACTTATCCGGTAAAATCCTTCGGTAAGATTCTCAATCACTTGTTCAAGCAATATGACAGCTTGGCGCTCACGGACTGCAAGGGTCCTCGCTTTTATCAAGAATATGACCGCCAGCGGTAAGGCAATGCTGCCTAGCAGCACGATACCAGTCGTAAATATTTCCAATAGTTGGCTCGAGGGCATGCGAAATGTTCCGTAAATTTAGGAACAGGTAACCCGAGAACCCTTGCAACTTGCCTAACGCACAAGCAGATAGCTCATCATTGGCATAAACATGGTAATTGCATCATTAATTTTAAGCGTGAGCGATCGTCACGCACTAACGTTTCAGTGCGATATTTGCACCCAAAAGTGCAACATCTGACAATCCCGAATTGCCTTTTTCAATCATAACCGTAAGCTTATTGCGCATGCGTGGCTCCCAAAACATAGTAATATGTTCCGCAACGCCCTGCACCGCTTCATCGCGCGGATAAGGTTGATAAAAGTCAGCAATCTGGTTGGCCATGCGTACCAAGTCATCTTCAGCCATCAGCTTTTCACTCCATCAAAAATCATCACTTGATCACCAGCTAAGCAGGCAATCTTCAATCCGGCCTTGTCGGCCAATCGCAAACCAAGAGCACTTGGCGCAGAAATACACGCGACAAGGCCCGAACCAATCGCGGCCGCCTTTTGTGCCATTTCTACACTAAAGCGGCTCGACAACACCAAAAAGCCATCGCTCCCGCGCAAGCCCTTACGCTCCATTGCACCGCACAGCTTATCCAGCCCATTGTGCCGCCCAACATCTTCACGAACCAAACCAATTTTCCCATCGCGATCACAAAAGCCAGCAGCGTGGGTTGACTTGTTGATTTGGTTCATAGGCTGTAGCGCCTTCAGCCCTTCAAAGGCCCGCAAAATTGCATCCGTGTTCGGGACGAAACTCTTTACCTGCCGCAACGGCTTCATCACTGCATCCAACGACTGCGCACCACACAGCCCACATCCGGATCGACCTGTCAGAGTGCGTCGCCGCCCCTCGGCTCGTTCCAACAGTTTTTCGTCTACTTTCAAATTTGCGATAAAGCCGTCACCAGCTTCAACAATACGAATGTCCTGTAAATCACTCATTCGATCAGCAATACCCTCGGTAATCGAAAAGCCAATTACAAAATCTTCGATGTCTTGCGGCGTGGCCATCATCACCGCAAAACTATTGCCATTGTAAAGGATCGAGACTGGCACTTCATCGGGCAAGCTCCATAAAACCGGCCTCGTACCATTCTTGCCGGACAGCATGCCGGAGAACACCGGCGATGCATACAGCTCACTATCATGGCTCAGGGCCATCACGGTTTTACTCCGCAGCCTGAACGTTGAAGTGCGTTTCTTCCATTTGCTCGCGTTCAACTTGCCAATCAGATTGATGGTTCGAACGACTAATCTGCACCGCCGTCACCTTGTACTCTGGGCAGTTGGTGGCCCAATCTGAATAGTCGGATGTCACAACATTCGCGCCCGATATCGGGTGATGGAATGTTGTATAGACCACGCCTTGAGGCATCCGCTCAGAAATTTCCGCACGCAGCGTCGTTGCGCCCATGCGCGAGCCTATGGACACAAAATCACCGTCCCCAATGCCCCGATCTTCGGCATCAAATGGGTGAATTTCTAATACGTCTTCACTATGCCAGCGCGA
>JBGTAU010000348.1:0-4277 GCA_041749675.1 Rhizobiaceae bacterium
TCAATGATTTGCGCCACATCATCTATAAATCCGCGGATCAGCCATGGCGCCGCGCCAAGCGCAATCTCGGGCTAATGATGCGCGAAGGGTTGCTCAAAGAAAACATTGATGGCGAAGCACTGCTGTGGGCGCATAATCGTCTGGTGGCGCGGCCTGAGCAACGCAAAATTTTGATGATGATTTCCGACGGTGCGCCGGTGGATGATTCCACGCTGTCAGTGAATCCGGGTAATTATCTGGAGCGCCATTTGCGGGCAGCCATTGAAATGATCGAAACGCGTTCGCCAGTCGAATTGATCGCCATTGGCATCGGTCATGATGTGACACGCTACTATCGCAAAGCGGTGACAATCGTGGATGCTGAGGAGCTGGCGGGTGCCATGACGGAACAATTGGCATCGCTGTTTGCTGAAGAGCAAACCCGTCCGCAACGTGCGCCTGCAGGCACACCACATCGCCAAGGGCGCTACTCTTGATTACTGGTAGAATCGCTGCAGCGCTCGTATTGCTGCTGACTTCAGTTTCTCTGGCAACGCCCGTTGAGACTTTTGTGAATAGTCGCGCTATTGAAATTTTCAAAATTGCATCCACGCAAAGCCAGTTTGGTGCGTTTAAGTTTGTAGGTGGATTGGAACTTACCTCAGGCAATGCTGATTTTGGCTCAATTTCGGCTTTCCGATTTTTGGATAGTGGCGGTGCGATGCTGTCGGTGTCCGACAATGGGTTTTGGATTTCCGGCACGATCAATCGTGACACCCAAGGCAAACCTGCTTCGTTTGATGCAATGACTATTGCGGCGATGGGCGACCGCGTCGGCAACGCTGTCGAGAAGAAATGGCTGACGGACGCCGAAGGTCTGTTGGTCGATGGCGACAAGGTGAGCGTGTCCTTCGAGCGTGATCATCGCATTGCCACCGGTCCATTAAATCTGGAAACGTTTGAGTTTACATCAACCGATGAGCCGCTTCCGGTGCCAGGTAAAGAAATACGATCGAATCGTGGATTTGAAACGCTGGCGAGATCGCCGATTGGCAGCTCCCTGCAAGGTGCGCGCGTTGCGGTGACGGAAAAGAGCCTGAACAAGGCCGGCAACATTTACGCCGGTATTATGGATGGGCTTAGCAAAGGTGTGTTCTACATCGCACGCCAAGGCGATTATGATGTCACTGACGGGGACTTTTTGCTCAATGGCGATCTTCTGCTGCTCGAGCGCAAATTCTCAATGGCTGCGGGCGTTGCCATGCGCATTCGCATATTCGCTGGCAGCGAGATCAAAAAAGATGCGACGCTTGAAGGCACCGTTTTACTGGAGGCTGATATGGCCTACCAAATTGACAATATGGAAGGCCTCGACGTGTGGCAGCGTGGAGATGGCACGACGATGGTTTCGCTGATATCAGACGACAACCATTCAATTTTGCAACGCAATTTGTATTTGGAGTTTGAGTTGGATAGCGCCGCGTTACCGCGCTGAGCCAACCGGCTTCAACACATTCAAGAGCGCTCCGTACGGGATCAGCGCCAAAACGCCCATCAGCATTTTTACGCCAAAATCGCCAACGGCGAGGGTGATCCAAAGTGGGGCTTGCATGCCAAATAGGCTGGCGGGAAAGCCGAGTGAGCCGTCTTCCATGCCGAAGCCAAGGTCGATGAAAGCCAGTGCGGGTGCAAAAGCGAGTGTGAAGAAAATCAGCGTGTCGAAAACCGACCCGAATATGGTGGCCATAAACGGGGCCTTCCACCAAGATTTTTGGCGCAGACGGTCGAACACTTGAATGTCAAGCAATTGGCCGGTGAGAAAAGCCGTGCCGGATGCCAGCGCAATGCGCGGGGTGGCGAGCCAGATGGATAACATAACGGCGACGACAAAACCGGCGATGACCACGCGGCGAGCGACCGATTTTCCGTATGTCCGGTTGGTCAAATCATTGACGAGAAATGCGATTGGATAGGTGAAGGCGCCCCACGTCAGCACATCTTTCATGCCGAAGTAATCGAATGGGTACAGCACTAAAATATTCGACGCCACAACAACACACGTCATCGCAGCCACAAACGGCAGGTAATTTTTCAAGGAGGGCATTTTTTTATCCTGGGGTGATGGAACCAGTGGCGGCCTGAATATCAGGCCACCGCTTATTCAAGAATTATGCAGCGACTGCCAGCTTCTTGCTGATTTGGCGCTTTAAAAGACGTGCGCGCTGTGACAATTCAGCTTCAGGAGCCTTGGCAAGAAATGCATCCAAACCACCGCGATGCTCAACTGTGCGCAAGGCATGTGCAGAAACACGCAAGCTCACGTTTTGACCAAGCGCTTCCGAAATCAGCGTCACATTGACGAGATTTGGCAAGAAACGACGACGGGTCTTGTTGTTTGCATGGCTGACGTTGTTGCCATACTGAACGCCTTTGGCGGTAAGTTCGCACGTGCGCGACATCGGGATACACCTTGTTAATTCGAATTGCTTCGGTTTGTGAGAAGCCATCCTTCAAGTGATCAACCCTCGCAGCGCTTTTTTGCACGCATGGACCGCCCACCCGGAGGGAGCCTCTGGGAAAGTTGGGGGTTCATACCGGTGTCAGGCGCTATCGTCAAGTCATAGACACCCGTTCTTGGGCGGAAATTTGCCTCGAAAGAGTTATCGCAGCTTTCAAAGGTCCGCAGTGTTGATTTCAGCGCGAAATCCTATCAAGCTCTCTTATTATTGAGGACATGTTCATGATAATTGCCGGATTTCAAATGCGCACCCAATTTGGCAATGTTGCGGCCAATCTGGAGAAAATTCGCCAACGCGCTGAAGAGGCAGCTGGCCACGGTGCTAAGTTGTTGATCGTGCCGGAATTGGCTATGGTTGGGTATGGCGCCGCTGCATTGCTTCAACAAACGGCTGAACCAGCCAGCGGCTTTTGCGCCAAATCACTTGCCGATATTGCAAAAATCAATGGGATTGCCATCGTCGCAGGGTTTGCGGAAAAAGCTGATCGCCACTGTTTCAACAGTGCATTCTATGTCGATAGCAACGGCACCTCTGCCGTGTACCGCAAAACAAACCTGTTCGCGGCCTATGAAAACCGGTGGTTCTCGCCGGCCGATCCGTCTTGTGTGATTGTTGATTTAAGCGGCATCAAAGTTGGTTTTCTGATTTGCTATGACGTCGAGTTTCCAGAAAATGTCCGGCGCTTGGCTTTGGCTGGCGCTGAACTCATCGTTGTGCCGACAGCACTTCCGGTGGGGCCGTCTGCGGACTTTATTGTTGATCACATGATCAAAGTGCGCGCCTTCGAAAGCCAAGTGCATATCGCCTACATCAACAACGTTGGAACATCGGGGGATTATAGTTTTGCCGGTTGTTCGCTGATTGCCGCGCCAGATGGTTCAACATTAGCCCAAGCGAGCGCGGCCGATGAGATGATCATTTTTGCGACCATTGAGCCGCAGGAATTTGCGCAGTCCTCGCAGGCCAACAGCTATTTGGCTGATTTGCGGCTACCGTGATTTTGGTCAACGCAAAAATGCCTGAATTTGTTTGCACTGCAACACTAAAGGGCCGCACTCTTCGACATTGAAAGAACTTTGGAATGACAAATTTTATGCCCATTCGACATTCATTTTTAATTGCAATTGCTTTGCCATGTGTTTTTGCGCTGCCTGCAAACGCTGAAACCTTCAAAAGCGAATATGTCGTTTCGCTGTTTGGGCTGTCAGTCGCAAAGTCAAGTTTCACCACGCAAGTGGATGCAAAGGCTTACGAGATTTCTGGTACGCTCAGAAGTACAGGACTTGCTGAATTGTTTGATGATACGCACGGAACCATTAAGGCCAGTGGTACACTTGGCAAGGCTGCCGTGCAACCGAGCTCCTATGCTGTAGATTACACCTCAGGTAAAAAGAAGAAACGCACCGCGCTTGGCTTTGCCAAGGGCGGAGTTGTTTCAGTCGAAAATTCGCCAGCACTTAAAAAGCGCGATCCTTGGGTTGAGGTACAACCCGATCATTTGCGCGCCGCCTTTGATCCGCTGTCGGCATTTATGGTGCGCGCAGCCTCACTTGATAGTGTGTGCAACAATACGCTGCGCATCTTTGATGGCGAAGTGCGTGCTGATCTCAAACTTGCACCAGCGGGTGCAACAACTGTGAAAACGGCCGGATATTCCGGTCCAGCCATGACATGTTCCGTTCGCATGGTGCCGATTTCAGGCTATCGCAAGGGAAAAAAACAGATCGAATATTTGCGCAAGAGTACGAATATGTCGGTGACGTTCATTCCCATTGGCGC
>JBGTAU010000349.1:0-6970 GCA_041749675.1 Rhizobiaceae bacterium
TCAACTTCACCAAGTTTTGCAGTTGCCGCCGCGCCCACACCAGCGCCTTGGCTTAACAAGGTTTGCAAACGGGACTTTTCTGACTCAGCAACGTCGAGTGACATTTGCAAATTGGCAAGCGAGGTTTCCAGGTCTTGTTTCCCTGTGCGCTCTAAAGCGAGGAGTTCAGTCAATTCGCTGATTTGCGAGTTGAGCTGATTGAGCACATCGTCTTTGCCAGAAATCTCTCGTGACAATAGATATTGAGCCAGCACAAATACTGACAACAGAAACATGATGGCCAGTAGCAGCGTCGAAAGTGCATCAACAAAGCCGGGCCAATAATCGACGTGTCTTTGTTGACGGTTGCGCGAGAGGGCCATGGTTTAAGCCTTCTTGTCGGTAAGGCTTTTGGCGAGCCTATCAAGTGTGCTGCGCATGGCTTTTTGCTCGGTTGCTTGACCCTCGACCCAATCGCGCATCATTTGTTGCTCTGAGCGCATGTTGGTGACGAGACCATGGATGCCTTCCGCCAAATTCGCCATGGCCGCCACTGTTTTTTGGTTTGAACCTCCGCTGGTGTCGGAGACGGCTTTCAAGCGCTCGGACAGGAGGCGCATGTCTTCGTTTGCGCTGTTTGAGCCGGTCATGGATTTTCCGGCGTTGGCTTCTTGGTCTGGATCGGTGACGGAGGAGAGCCAGTTTTCCAATTCGGTATAAAAACGATTTTGGGCGCGTCCGGCTTGGAGGTCGAGAAAGCCGAGAATAAGCGAGCCGGATAGGCCGAGCAATGAAGATGAAAAGGCGGTGGACATGCCAGCAAGCGGGGCGGCGAGGCCGCTCTTGAGTGAGGTCAGCATAGCATTGGCATCGCCGCCCTGCGGGTCGAGTGTAGCGATGGTGTCGCCGATGCTGCTGATGGTTTGTAACAGACCCCAAAATGTGCCGAGCAGGCCTAAGAAGACTAAAAGACCTGTAAGATAACGCGAGATGTCGCGTGCTTCATCCAAACGGGTCGCAATTGAATCCAAGATCGAGCGCATGGTCATGGTTGAAAGCGCATTGGCTTTCTGTCGTACGAAGAGTGCTTTCATGGGGGCAAGAAGAACAGGCTCCGACCCACTGTCATCGCCCTCGCCAGCGCGTACAGAGTTTACCCAAGCAACTTCGCGGAACAGCCGAATGACTTGCAGAAAGGCGAGCAGGATGCCGATGACCAAAACGCCGATGATAAGAGCGTTCAGGCCGGGGTTTGCCGAAAATGCTGTTGAAATTTGGCGGTACAAAATGGCAGCGACAAAGGCTGTGATAGCCAGAAATATGACCATCGATGCGACGAAAACTTGTGGGCTGGATAGCTTATCAGGATCGAATGGTGCGTTTGCGAGCCGGTTGCCTGCCTTCGATGAACCCGTAAGTGCCATGCTGCTGCCTCGTTGCAATATTCAAGCGTGCACCAACCTAACGCAGATTGCGGCAAAAATGAAAGTAACAGAATTGCAAAATGTAGAAAGTCTTAGGCAGGCTTGGCGATTGTGGTCAAAAGCGCTTTGTGAATTTGTTCATTGCCAGCGCAAATCGAACCATTCAGCAGCATGTTTTGTGCGCCAGCGTTGTCGGACAAGAAGCCACCGGCTTCGCGGATCATGACGATGCCTGCGGCGATGTCCCACGCGGACAGGCCATCTTCCCAGAAACCATCGTAGCGGCCGGCTGCGACGGCTGCCAGATCCAAAGATGCGGCACCGAGGCGGCGGATGCCTGCGACTTCGCCCATGACATTGCGCAGTTGGACTAGATATTTGCCGTGATGGCCGCGGCCGAGGTGTGGCGTGCCAGTACCGATAACGGCATCGCTGAGCTTTAAGCGTGCAGCAACGCGCAAGCGGCGGTCATTCAAGAATGCGCCGCCGCCTTTTTCTGCTGTGTAAAGTTCATCCATCGCTGGATTATAGATGACGCCTGCTACGATTTGGCCTTGGCGCTCCAAGGCAATCGACACAGCAAAAATCGGAATGCCGTGCAGAAAATTGGTTGTGCCATCAAGCGGGTCTACGATCCAGCGGTGCTGGGCATCTGAGCCCGTGGTTTCGCCGGTTTCTTCACCGAGAAAACTATAGTCCGGGCGTGCATGTGACAATTCTTGCTTGATGATCGCTTCGGCTTTTTTATCAGCTTGGCTGACATAGTCACCGGGACCTTTGAGCGAGACTTGTAGGTTCTGCACTTCGCCGAAATCACGGGCGAGTGATTTTCCAGCCTTCAAAGCGGCCTGAACCATAACATGCATAATGGCAGAACGGGCCATGTCTAATCCTTAGTGTGGGTATGCCAGCGATTAGTCGGCGCGGCGAACGTAGGTTAATTCGGCGGTATCGACAATCACGCGCTCACCGGACGAGATGAACGGTGGAACCATGATGCGAACGCCATTTTCGAGAATTGCCGGCTTGTAAGAAGACGCGGCGGTTTGGCCTTTGACCACTGGATCAGCCTCAACAATCGCGAGCGTGACATAGTCTGGCAAAGCAATACCGATCGGGCGGTCTTCGTGCATTTCAACACAGACTGTCATGCCATCTTGCAAAAATGCGGCGCGGTCGCCCACGAAGTCTTTTTGTAGCTGAAGCTGCTCGTATGTTGTGATGTCCATAAACACCAGCGCATCGCCTTCTGCGTATAAAAACGAAAAGTCTTTTTGCTCAAGACGGATTTTTTCAACGGTTTCAGCTGAACGGAAGCGCTCGTTGAGTTTTGTGCCATCAATCAGGTTCTTTAGCTCGACCTGATTATAGGCGCCGCCCTTGCCAGGCTTCACATGGTTGCAGCGCACTGCGGCCCACAGCCCACCTTGATGCTCGATTACATTGCCCGGACGGATTTCATTGCCGTTGATTTTCATGATAGCTCTTTTTCGATTGTTTGGTCTGGCGCCAAGGCTCGTTTTTCCGAGAATGGCAAATTGTGGCGTCTCATGATCACAAAAAGTGTCTGCAAGCAAGTGTCCGGCTCATTTTAAGCGGTTTGCCAGTTCGATCGCCTTCTTTAGCTCTTCCGGCGTGAGACCATCGAGTAAGTTGTCGAGTGCTGCGTCATGCAGTCCAGCGCGGCGGGCAATGACGTACCAAGCTGCTGCGGATATCTGATCGCCGGGATTGCCAATGCCGTCTTCGTACAAGTGAGAAAGACGGCGCTGGGCTTCAACATTGCCAGTTTCCGCCGCGCGTTTGATCCAAGTAAAGCCAGCTTGGTAGTCCTTTTTGCCGCCAATGCCGTCGATCAACCATGTTCCCAAATCGAGTTGGGCAGTGTCATAATTTTGCCGCGCTGACTTTTCGAGCCAAGTACGCGCCTGTACTTCATCGAAGCCGATCCCGCCTGTGCCATTGGCCAAAAATTGGCTCACCGCGTATTGGGCGTCCGGCAGTCCAGTTTGGGCCGCCCGTAGAAACAAGTCATACGCCTGTTTTTTTTGCGTATCCGTTGCAGCATCAGCTAATTGTAATTGAGCCAAATTGAATGCAGCAAGAGAGTGTCCGGCGGCAACAGCCTTTTCGAGAAACGCCTTGGCTTTTATTTTATCCTTTTGCCCAATTTTACCGTCAATCAAAAAGAGAGCGGTTTGAAACTGTGCTTCAGGGATGTCTTTTTCCGCAGCAAGTTTATAGAGGCGCGCTGCTTCGTTTAAGTTTTGGGCTATGCCCAATCCGCGCGCGTAAATCTCTGCGGCTAGCGTTTGTGCGGCAGCGTCGCCTTCTTTTGCGCGCTCCAAGGCAAGGGTAAGTGCGGTTTTATACATGCCGCGTTGAAAGGCACCGAAAGCTTCGTCGGCGACACGCTGGCCAAAACGCATGGGATCAACATTGGTCGTAGTGCTATTGGCGGCAAGCGCTGGCGCTGGCATCCAAATCATAGCTGCCAGAAGGGCTGACTTGGTGAGTGCTGCGAACAGGTTAGTCTTCATCCGTTCCCTCGGTGAGTTCGGGTGCATGGGCCTCAAGTAAAGCGTTTATGTCTTGGACAGCTGTCTTTGGATCGCGACCTTGGCCAAAGACTGCGGCGCTGGCGGCGACGAATTCAGCGCCAGTTTGTGCGGCAACTATGACGCTTTGTGCATCATATCCTGCCATAACTATGCATGGTATTTCAATCATTGACGCCCACCATTCGGCGAGCTCTAACGCCTTTGGATTTGCGTCTGTGTGTGTATCACCGTCAATCTTGCCGATGAAGAGATAGTCTGGGCGCTCTTCGCCTAACTCCAAAGCATCGTGACGCGAGGAGGCGGTGCCGGTGCCAACAATCATGCGCGGGGTGAATTTGGCAATGGCTTCAAACAGCGCTTGTTTGCCACTGGTGATGTGGACACCGTCAGCTTTGGCGCGACCAGCAGCTTGGGTATCATCGACAACAATCGCCGCGGCATTGGCGGCCTGAATAACGGGGACCACGTCTTCGCACCACCCACGAAACTCATCTTCACGCGCATTAAACTGCGCGAGCAAAACGGATGCAACGTCGCCGCCTTCCAGCGCGCTTGCAAGGGCTTGTTTGGTGGCAGGCACTTCGCCCGCTGGCGAGGCAATCAAAACAAGGCGGCAGCGGTTTCTCAAGTTTGACAATTGGTTTCCCCAAATCAGAATTTCGTTTGTTATAGCGATGATCATGATGGGAATTGGGCAAACGCCCAACGTTCCATTATTTTCGCCTGTACAGACGGCATTAAAGGATTGCCTGTGACTTGAGAAGAGCAGTCACTCGCATCTGTTGCTGACTGTGTTAAGTGACAATAATGAAACGGTGCAAATCCGCTTCTTTAGCAAATTCTTTGGCAACATCATTCCATGACTCAATTATTGTACGATCCGGTTTTTTACTTGGCCGCCATACCGGCGGTTATTTTCGTCGGCCTCTCCAAAGGTGGGTTGGGTGGGCTTGGGCAATTGGGCGTGCCGTTTCTGGCGCTCGCGGTATCGCCAGTTCAAGGCGCGGCGATTATGTTGCCGATCTTGATTGTGATGGATCTCGTCAGTCTTTGGTCTTGGCGCGGATATCGTGATATCGCCACGTTAAAATACATGCTGCCCGGCGCGATGTTGGGGATATTCATTGGGTATTTGACGGCGAAAATTGTCACGGACGACATAGTGACGCTGATTGTTGGGCTGCTCGGGCTGTGGTTTGCGCTGCGCTATATTTTTCCGGGGAAAAAAGTGAATGCGCTGGCGGCTGAGCAGAATGGCATTCTCGGCAATTTTTGGGGCACGGTGGCGGGCTTCACCAGCTTTGTGGCGCATGCAGGGGGTGCGCCGTATCAGATTTATACGCTGCCTCTCAAGCAAGATCCGAAGATTTATACAGGAACCAGCACCATCTTTTTTGCAGTCGTCAACGCTGTGAAGCTGATTCCCTATTTTGCTCTCGGGCAATTTGATGCGACCAATTTGTCGCTGTCGGCCGTATTATTTCCGTTGGCGATCATTTCGACGATGGCAGGGGCATGGATTGTGGCGCGGCTGAAGGCGGAGGTGTTTTATCCTTACATGCTGGGCATGTTGCTTTTGGTTTCGCTAAAACTGGTTTACGACGGGGCAAGCGCTTTGTTTGGATAATAAATAGCGAAAAAATTGCGTTAAATTGTAAGGATTTACCGACTGTTAAGCTTTACATGCGTTAACTGTGTTTATCGAGTTTCTCGATTCATTCTTGGTGGTTTTGCCCCTTGATTGACGCCTCCCTGTTAAACTCTTGAGAGCTGCTTTGCGGCTCTTTTTTTTGGCTAAAAGGCGCGTTAACCCTTCCTTAAGTATAAACTTGCTTGCCGCGCCTAAACGAGGCACTCTGCCTGTGCATAAGCTGGCGCTGCGATTGAAACTCAATTGGTGGCACGGGTATGCAGCGTCTGTGGTCGTATGTGCGGACAAAGTATTTTGTAAAGAGCAGGTAGAGTTTTGATGAATACGCAGGAACTTCCAGTCACCAACACCATCAAATTGGCTGAACACCGAATTTTTTCGGATCGTTTTAAGCCGCTGTATAGTGACGGGATGAAATTGGTTGAAGAAGCTGCGGCTTATCTTGATGGTGAAGGTCGCGTGGAGGCCAAACGGTTGTCGCGGCTATCGGCGACGTTATACGCGGCGGAATCGATGCGTTTGACCACACGCTTGATGCAAATTGCGTCTTGGCTGTTGCTGCAACGGGCGGCGAACAATGGCGAGATGTCGCGTGCGCAAGTGGTAGAAGAGAAGTCTAAAGTTTTGCTAGATACACCTTCTGCCTCTAAGCAAACTGCAGCGTGGGGCGAGTTGCCACTCAAGTTTATTGATATTGTTGACCGTTCGCTCAAAATGCAGTCGCTCGTGCGCCGTGTTGATGGGGAAATTTATCCCAAAGCCAATACTGTTCAAACATTCGAAGCGCGCCGCAATGCGGTGGTTGATCAGATTGATCTTTTGCAAGCTGCGTTTGGCGGCCGATAAAGGTTCGAACGCGGCATAATCCCCCAGTTTGTTTTCTGTTTGTTCACGATTGATGTTTGATGTACAAGCCAAGCAATTGGGGTTTGTGCATGAGTTCAGCGATTCGCATTGTCGGGATTGATCCGGGCTTACGCCGGATGGGCTGGGGCATCATTGATGTGCTTGGCAATTCGCTCGGGTTCGTGGCGTGTGGCACGATTACATCCGATGACAAGGCAGATTTGGCCTCGCGGCTTTGCCAGTTGCATGAAGGCTTGACGCACATCATGCACAGCTACATGCCCCACGAGGCGGCTGTTGAGGCGACATTCGTCAACAAAGATGCGGTGGCGACGCTGAAACTCGGCCAAGCGCGGGGCATTGCCATGCTGGTGCCGGCGCAAGCTGGATTGCCGGTGGCAGAATACGCGCCCAATGCGGTGAAGAAATCGGTGATTGGCGTTGGCCACGGCGAAAAAGCACAAATCCAGATGATGGTGAAAGTGCTGTTGCCCAAGGCGAATTTCAGC
>JBGTAU010000350.1:0-2336 GCA_041749675.1 Rhizobiaceae bacterium
GCTCGCCAAGGCGGCCCGGCATTCTTAATGGAAGCTGGCAAGACCCAAGGTTTTGACGTCACACTCGTCGACGCTTTTCGTGATGAAGGCGCAACGGTGGTCTCCTCAAGCCGTATCCGCGACCGATTGGCGCAAGGCGACGTCTCTGAGGCCGCTGGATTATTGGGTTACCGCTACGTGGTAAGTGCGCCTGTCATAAAGGGCAAACAACTTGGACGCACACTTGGGTTCCCCACCGCGAACATGGCATTGCCAGACGAAAATCGTTTGAAGTACGGCATTTATGCAGTGCGATTCAAAACAGAAAATGGTTTTGTGCACAATGGCGTCGCTTCATTTGGCCGCCGCCCTACGGTAGACAGCGACGGCGCACCTTTGCTTGAAACATTTGTATTCGACTTTTCTGGCGATTTTTATGATCAGACATGCGAAGTCGCGTTCTTCGGCTTTCTGCGCGGCGAAGAAAAATTTGACGGGTTGGACGCCTTAATGGTGCAAATGCGCCAAGACGAGGCAGAAGCACGAGCGCTGTTGGCAGGCGTTATACCGCTCAGCGAAGTTGACGCAGCGATCAATTTTGCCTGATCATCCCGTTTGTCCATCGACGCCGATGGATGAATTTGCCAAAAGAATTCTATGAAGCAAAACATCCTTATCACCGGCGGCACATCCGGCATCGGAGCCGCATTCGCCGAATTGTATCGTCAAGACAACTCGGTATTTTTGACCGCAAGTAAAAGCCAAGATCCTATAGCAAACGAAACAATCTTCATTTTGGCAGACCAACACCATCCAATTTCAGCCGCTGATGCGATCTATTCGGGACTACAAATAGCGGGTGTAACAAACCTTGATCTGGCAATCCTCAATGCAGGCATCGGCTTTTGGCGTATGCCCCAAAACGAAACCGCCGAAGAAATCCGGGCGACAGTCACAGTCAACGTCGCTGCGACCATTGCTATTGCGCACCGCCTATTTCCGCTCTTACAGGCAGCCAATGGCAAATTAATATTGATTGGCTCAACATCGCGCAAAGGCAATAAAAATCTTGCCACCTATGCAGCATCGAAAGCTGCGCTTGATGGCTTTGCGCGAGCATTGCAGTCCGAATGGCAGGGACGGGTGCGGGTACAAGTCATTCACCCCGGCGCAACGGCAACGCCGATGCATCAGCGGGCAGGGCTGGAGGTTGGCAAGATCGGCGCACTGTTTGCGAGCCCTGAAACGTCCGCCAAAATGATTGTCTCAGCCATCGGTTCGAAGCGTCGGCGCGCTACTTTTAGCCCAATGCGCAGGTTGCTGTTTGCTTTGACGAGTTGGACAAGGCCATGAAAAAAGCATTGGTCACCGGTTCATCCAGCGGCTTGGGCGCTGCCTTGGCCGTGGAACTCAAGAGCCGTGGGTATGATGTGGTTGGTATCGACAGGAATGAGCCAGCGGCAGACACTGTCGGCCGATCGATCATATGTGACCTCAGCCGCCCCGAAAATCTAGACCAAGCACTGCCTTCGATCATCGCAAGCGGACCCTATACGTTGGTGTTCATGAACGCCGGCATCAGCGCAACTGGTAAATTTGAAACCATTCCCATCGCCGCTCAGCTTGCCGTCCTACAGATCAATCTTGAAGCGCCGTTGGTGATGACCAACGCTTTGCTCAAGGCTGATTCTTTGCAAGGCCCGATTTGCTTTATCTCGTCGCTTTCACACTTCACCGGCTACCCCGGCGCTGCAACATACGCCGCCTCCAAAGATGGTTTGGTGACTTACGCAAGAAGTCTGCGCAAAGCGGGCATTAAAACCACGCTCGCATTTCCCGGCCCACTCGATACGCCGCACGCTGCGCACTATGCCCCAAACGGTGCAAAGGCGGATCGGCGCATGAAGCCAGCTGTTGCGGCAAGGATCATCGTTGCTGCCGTGATCGCTGGGAAACAGTCTGTGAAGCCAGGGTTAATCGCCAAGATTTCAAGCTTGATCGGGCGATTGTTTCCAAACAGCGTGACAAACGTGATGCGCAAAGCGTTGTATGAAAAACTAGACCGCGATGTTTGGTAGGCGCTTTATTCTTGTCTGAGTATCGGCTATAGCAAGACCATGGCTACCACCACAGCAACGGTATCGATCGTGATACGAATTAGTCCCCCGACTTCGCGCACACGCGTTTGAGGCCGGTTTGCTGTTGCCTTTGCGACCGAAATTTCCCACTAGATAAATATTGATTTGGCCTGACGCAAAAGCGCGGCCCCATGGATGTAATGATGACCGATACGATTGACTATTCAAAGACGCTTTATCTGCCACAAACAGATTTCCCGATGCGTGCTGGCTTGCCAG
>JBGTAU010000351.1:0-3110 GCA_041749675.1 Rhizobiaceae bacterium
TCCTTTCGACACCAATGGTGCTGATTGGAGTTTGGGCAATGGCGACCGCGCGGCCGCGCCTCAGCCGCGCTTGAGCCGAGGTTCGCACGTGTCGCAGCCGCACCAAAACCGCCTTGCAGACCGCTTGCGCAGGCAAGTTCAGACCACCGGCCCGATGAGTATTTCAGACTATTGGGGCCAGTGTCTGTTTGACCCAAAGGACGGATATTACACCACCCGAGAGCCATTCGGAACCGAAGGCGACTTCACCACCGCACCAGAAATTTCGCAGATGTTTGGCGAAATGCTAGCGGTGTGGTGGGTGCAAACTGTGCAGCAAAATGCGCTTGAGAAAATCTCACTCGTTGAGATTGGCCCCGGTCGCGGCACATTAATGGCCGACTTGCTGAGAACCATGTGCAAACTCGCTCCAAACGCTGCAAAAACCATTGACGTGCACATGGTAGAAACCAGCGACCGCTTGGCACGAATGCAACAAGAAAAACTGAAATCATATGGTTTTTCAATCACTTGGCACAAGACAGTAAAAACGCTACCGCACAATGCGCTGGGCATTATCGCCAACGAACTCTTCGACGCCATTCCTATTCGTCAATTTGTGAAAACGTCAGCGGGCTGGCAGGAGCGCTGTGTTGGCCTCGATGCAAACAGTGAATTTTGCTATATCGTCGGCCCAGCCACACTTGCCACTGAGATACTGCCAGAAATTGATACAGATGCACCGGTGGGCTCCATCTTTGAATTTGCCCCTGCACGCGAAGCATTGATGCAAGAGTTGGCAATGCATCTCAGTCAATTTGGTGGTTTCGGTCTCTTTATCGACTATGGCCACGCCGAATCCGGCTACGGCGACACATTGCAGGCTTTAAAAAAACATAACTTTATTAAAGTATTAGAAGATCAGGGCTTGGTTGATATCACCAGCCATGTCGATTTTTCAGCGCTTTCAAAAATTGCTAGAGGTCAAAAACTGCAAACATACGAACTGGTCGAGCAAGGTGATTTCCTTATACAGCTGGGTCTCAAAACCCGCGTCGAGCGCTTGATTTCCATGCGACCAGAGCAACGTGAGAACTTTGTTACCGCATTTGAACGCTTGACCGAAAACACCCAAATGGGCTGTCTTTTCAAAGTGTTGGGCATTTGCCATCCCACATTAACGCTGCCGGGTCTCTAAAAATCCAGTTGACGAGCGCATCACACTCGCACAGGGTCCAGCCATGATCACACTTGAACCCGTTACACACGAATCCCTGCGCGGCCCCGGCATTACCCACGCCTATTTCACCCGCAAAGGTGGCGTATCTACCGGAATCTATGGGGGGCTGAATGTTGGCATAGGCTCCTCCGATGATGCGGCATCTATTGCAGAAAATCGGGCGAGAACCGCCAGTTTTTTCAGCGTTGCGCCAAATTTGTTGATGAATCCGTGGCAAACACATTCCAGTGATGTGGTCGTTGTCGATCGCCCTTTTGACGGCGAACGTCCCAAAGCTGACGGCATTGTCACCAAAGCGCCGGGTATCGCCATTGGCGTAGTCACTGCCGATTGTGGCCCAATTTTGTTTGCAGATAAACGCGCCAAAGTCATTGGTGCCGCGCACGCTGGCTGGAAAGGTGCTGTTGGCGGCGTGCTCGAAAACACCATCAAAACGATGGAAGAGCTTGGCGCGAAACGCGAAAATATCATTGCCGTGCTCGGGCCTTCAATCAGCCAAGCCAATTATGAAGTTGGGTCTGAATTCCTAGACTTTTTCATCGGCGTTTCTGCCATGAATTTACGTTGGTTTGAGCCATCGGACAATTCAGATCACTCGATGTTTGATTTATGGGGGTATACGCTCGACCGCCTGAAACGCGCAGGCGTTGAGGCGCATTGCGTCAATCGCTGCACCTACGGCGAAGAGGAAAATTTCTATTCCTACCGTCGCACCACGCATCGCAAAGAACCCGATTATGGACGGCAATTGTCTGCAATCATGTTGACGGAGATTTAAGATGGCTTTGCATTTTGACCAAGGCGAGTTCGCCACCCGCCTCACCCGCCTCACCGCTGCCATGCAAGAGCGCAAGCTCGATGCTGTATTATTGTTTGCGCAAGAAAGCATGTACTGGCTGACCGGCTACGACACGTTTGGCTTTTGTTTCTTCCAGTCGCTGGTGGTGAAAGCCGACGGCTCGATGGTGTTGCTCACCCGCTCTGCGGATTTACGCCAAGCCCGCCACACATCTATCATCGACAACATCGTCATCTGGGCGGACCGCGACAACGCCAATCCGGCTTTTGATTTGCGCAACCTATTGAGTGACCTTGGCTTGCTCGGGATGAAAATTGGCATTGAATATCAAACCCACGGTCTCACCGCTGCCAATGGGCGTAAACTTGACGAGCAAATGAATACATTTGGTGCCATCAGTGATTTCTCTGGCGTCGTTGATAATTTGCGCTCGGTCAAAAGCCCAGCCGAACTCATCAAAGTGCGCCGCGCCGCAGAATTGGGCGACGATGCATTGGAACGGGCGCTGCCGCTTATTAAAGCTGGTGCGGACGAAGGGACGATATTAGCGGCCATGCACGCGGCTATCTTTGAAGGTGGCGGCGACTATCCTGCCAATGAATTTATCATCGGTTCTGGTCCTGATGCATTGCTATGCCGGTACAAAGCAGGACGACGCAACCTCGATCCTAATGACCAACTGACCTTGGAATGGGCGGGCGTCTACAATCATTATCACGCAGCACTGATGCGCACCGTGGTCATCGGAACGCCAACGCCGCGTCACTTGGAGTTACAGGCTGCTGCCCATGAAGAATTGCTGGCGGTTGAAGACATGATGAAACCTGGAACCAGTTTTGGCGATGTATTTGCCGCGCATGCCGCAGTGATGGACAATCATGGAATGGTGCGTCACCGGCTCAATGCCTGCGGTTATTCGCTCGGCGCACGCTTCACGCCATCCTGGATGGACATGCCGATGTTCTACGCAAACAACCCTGTAGAAGTGCAGACTGGCATGGTGTTGTTCGCCCATATGATCATCATGGACTCCGAAACCAACACCGCCATGTGCCTTGGACGCACGTCATTGATCGGACAAGACGCCGCAGA
>JBGTAU010000352.1:0-1942 GCA_041749675.1 Rhizobiaceae bacterium
GCTCTGAACTGGTGCGCATGATCCACACGATCATCGGCGCGAATGCCTTTCGATCAGGCATGGATCTCTATTTTGAGCGTCATGACGGACAGGCTGTAACCATTGAAGATTTTCTAGTTTGCTTTGAAGAAGCATCCAAGAAAGACCTATCGCAATTTGCGCTTTGGTATCATCAGGCAGGCACGCCAACATTAATCGTAAACGCGGAATGGAACAAATTAGCGAAAACATTCAAACTGGAATTTGAACAAGCATCAAAACCGACGCCGGGCGAAAGCCGCAAGAAGCTGATGCACATACCGGTCAAATTTGGACTGATTGGACCGAACGGCGACGACATCAAACCAACTTCAGTGGAAGGCGCATCGGCAGATAGTGATGTTATTCATGTGCGCAAGAAACATCACACTGTTGTGTTTCACGGCGTCAATGTTCGACCAGTCCCTTCGCTTCTACGCGGATTTTCTGCGCCAGTGAACTTGGCGTTTGAGCAAAATGCCGATGATCGTTTATTGTTGGCCAGCCACGACAGCGATTTGTTTTCGCGCTGGCAAGCCCTCAATATGTTGGCAACTGAAAATCTGATTGTTGCCACTAATGCCATACGCGGCAAACGCAAGGTTCATTTTTCAACAAAGCTACTGGAAACGTATGGACAGATCGGCGCTGATGACCGTCTTGCGCCCGCATTTCGAGCGCTATGCCTCACTTTACCGCAAGAGGGTGACATCGCACGCGAGATCGGGACCAATGTGGATCCTGACGCTGTCTTTGCGGCGCGCAGCGCACTTGTGCATGCGATCGCGCAGCACAATAGCGGTGCTTGGGCGGCCATAGCGCCGCGCTTGGGACGCATTGAAGCTTTTAGCCCAGATGCACAATCTGCAGGCCAACGCGCGTTGCGCAACATAGCGCTGGATTATCAAGCAGCGTTGAATAGAGAGGCGGACTCCGTCTACAAACATTATGAAACAGCGACCAATATGACCGACCGGTTTGCTGCACTATCGATTTTGGTTCATACATTTGGGCACGAACAAGTGGCAGCCAAAGCGTTGGCACATTTTGAACAGACGTTTGGCGATGATTTACTGGTCATGGACAAATGGTTCATCGTTCAAGCGACCGCCCCGGGCCCCAACACGCTGGCCAATGTTAAACGGCTCACTCAACACAGCGGTTTTTCATTTGAAAATCCAAATAGAATGCGGGCACTTGTCGGTTCTTTTGCATCGGCAAATCCGACAGGATTCCATCGAATTGATGGCGAAGGGTATGCCTTTTTGGTCAATTTCATTCTCAATGTGGATCACGCGAATCCGCAGACAGCGGCGCGTATTTTGACTGCTATGCGGTCTTGGCGTTCTTTAGAGCCGGTCCGCAAAGAAAAGGCTCGCCTCGGACTATCGCAGATTGCGAACGAAAAAGGCCTTTCACCGGACGTTCGGGATATTGTTGAGCGCATGTTGGCATAAATGCCCATCCGAAAAAATCTACGGGTAACAAAATATTTGCACGCTTGACTCTTTTTGAGTCGAGGGGGCTAGACAAGCCGAATCACAAATGATTCATTGCCCTAAGATTCGGGTGTGCAGTGTACCGGATTTGTCATCAAATGTTTTGGAAAGCTCGGGGGAGCCTCATGAGTGAAGCGGACGCTCGCAGCGCGCCGAATGAAGACGTGTTTGCTGCAAAAATGCGGCGCGAACACCGAAAAGACGGTTTGGTTGGCTCAGCCAAACTGTTCGCAGAACCGGCGTATCAAAAGCTAGTGGCGGCGGAACCCTATTTGCGACGCGCTATTCCGACATTAACAATCGTGTTTCTTCTCATAATTGCAGCGACCCGATTTGTATCGCTCATTTCAGCGCGTGAAGAGCTGGTGCAACAAGCCCAGCACAGCACAGAGCTCATTGTAGCGTTGGTTGCATCCGATATGACC
>JBGTAU010000353.1:0-3017 GCA_041749675.1 Rhizobiaceae bacterium
GCTTGGGAACTTCATATGGACATGGGCAAAATCGGACAAATGATCCAATAAAGCCGCGCCCTCGCCGCGCACTTCGCTTGGCGCTTCGCCGGTAATTGCCAAAATCATAGACAAATCATGCGGAGCTAAATCCCAGAGCGCGTCATTTTCCGTATGAAATTTACCCAAACCAAGGCGATGCGAATGAATGTAACGCACCTTTCCTAGATCGCCAGAATCGATCAGCGCTTGTAGCTTCTCAAACGCCGGATGGAAGCGCAGAACATGGCCGACCATAAAAACGCGCCCGGCATCATGTGCGGCCTGAACAGAGGCTTGCGCATCGGCAACCGTCAATGCAATGGGTTTTTCCACCAACACATCTTTGCCAGACTTTATCGCCCGCAAGGCCGCTGCGGCATGAAACTGCGGCGGTAGAGCTAGTATGAGCGCATCAACATCTTCACGCTCATAAATTTCGTCAACGCTTATTGCTTTGCAGCCATATTCCGCTGCAAAACCTTCAGCGCGCGCCGGATTGGCATCCGCAACTGCATATAGAGCCCCCAAGCTATTGAGTGTGCGGATATGATTCCCCCCCCAATATCCACACCCGACAACTGCAATTTTTGGATTCATCTATACGTGCCTGAACTTACGCCGGCAAAATCCGGCCACCTTTATCCCATCCCATATCGGCCAAGTGAAGCCACGGCAAGTGATGTGAAACACCCCGTGCGCTTTTCCCGCATCTTTACTTGACAGATTAAGCCATGGCGAACTATATCCCCGCCGTCCTGTCTATGTTAGTTCATAAACATGCCTTGTGGCGAGGTAGCTCAGTTGGTTAGAGCGGAGGAATCATAATCCTTAGGTCGGGGGTTCAAATCCCTCTCTCGCTACCATCTCTCCATTAAACGGAGAGATATCAGTATGTTACTGATTAGTCTCAGTTTTTTCCGTACAAATGGTACCATTTGATGGTATCTCACGGTATTTCCCTGAGCAAAAGTCGATGTCCAAAGGTTGATCCTTGGTGCCGATGGCGAAAAAACGGACGGTCTAATGACCTTCAATCCAGGGAGAATACGTCGGCAGACATTCGTCATGTTCGCCCGGACAATAGAAACCATTTCGACGAATTAGTCTATTTGATTTCACTGAAACCAAGGCTTCGAAATTGGCCCTACACTTTGCCTAACTCGAAAATTAAAAATTGTGCTGGCGATCAAACTCTATTGGAAAGCTGCTAGCGCGAGTAGCATGACAGCAAGGCACTTGCTTTTTTGATCATTGACAAGCCTAGGCAAGATCGCCGCTCGTCAGAAAAATTGAGACAATTGACGACTTGGTACCGCTATCTCGACATTGCCTCTTAACGCGCCGCGGCGCTTACATCACAGTGTCTGAATAACAAATATTGGTCAATCCAAGTTCACCCATCGCATGATGTTCTCCGGTTACACAGCAAAGATTTGTGCTAGCGCCAAGAAACATGAATGCGGCAATCCATGTACCGATGAGGCGGCCAATCCAACCTTTCTTAGCATCGGGCGCCTCTGCCTCCACCATTTCCGCCGGCCCACCCACGATTTCGCCAAATTTTTCGAAGAAGTCACCAGCCAGTTTCTTAGCTGTGCCATCGATCAAGCGGCTGCCAAGTTGGGCGAGTTTGCCGCCGATATCGGCATTCACCGTGTAGTGTAAAATAGTAGCATTACCGTCAGCTTCCAGTGACACTTTCGCGCCGCCCTTGGCAAAACCTGCCATACCGCCTGAGCCTTCACCTGAAATTGTATAGCCGTTCGGCGGGTCCAAATCAGACAGTGTGACTTTGCCGGTGAAGCTAGCCTTCACTGGGCCAACGCGCAGCGTGACCTTGGCGTTCATGTCCGTATCTGATGTTTTCTCGATGCTATCGCAGCCGGGGATACATTGGCGCAGCACATCCACGTCATTCAATGCAGCATAAACTGCCTCGCGAGAGGCCTCGATGCGTTGGGAGCCGTTCATGTCCATGAGATTAGTCCTTTATGCGTTGCGTTGTCCGCGGCGGCGGAATTCGATGATTTCAGCGAGAATGGAAAAAGCGATTTCGTCTGGCGTGATTGCACCGATGTCGAGACCGGCAGGCGCGCGGATGCGATCCAAATGCAGCGCTTCAACGCCGCTATCGGCCAGCGCCTTTTTCAACACAGCCGCCTTTTTGCGCGACCCAACGAAGGCGAGATAGGGGGTTGGTGTTTCGACGACAGCCTTCAATGCCGCGCTGTCGCCTTTGCCTTGCGTGGCGATGACGATGAAGCCGCGCTCGGTTCCGTCCATCGGAACATCGAAGCCTTCGACCAAGCGATCCGCGTTTGCAAAAACGCCATGTTCAGCTGCGGGAGCGCAGACTGTGGTGAAAAAACCCATGCGCTGGCCCAAATCGGCAATGGCAATAGCCACGGGTGATGAGCCTAAAATCGCAAGGCTTGGCTTTGGCAAAACGGCCTCCACAAATACATCCATTGTACCTTGGCTGGGGCAGGAATTTTTAGCGTAAAGCACACCGTCACGCAGCTCTCCGGCCGTGACGTGTTGACCCTCTAACAAGTCCTGTGGTTGCACACTGATCAAGCGCGGCTGGACATCGGCAATTGCCTCGCGTGCCGCTTTCAGCACCGCACCGCGTGCGCATCCTCCGCCTATCCACCCGCCGGATATTGTGCCATCGCCGAGGATAACGGCCTTCGCGCCAGCCTTGGCAGCCGTGACAGACACTGTGCGCACAACGGTGGCAAGCGCAAATGGTTCACCTTTGGCTTTGTAATCGCTGACAAGATCGAGAATATCAGTTTGCCTGTTCATCGTTAAATCCTCGCCAAATAAGGTTCGAGCGCTTCGAGACTTGCAAGATTATGCGCAGGCGCGAAGAGATCGATGTATGGCATGGCGGCCTTCATGCCTGCTGCTTCTGGCGCATAATCCTGCCAACCGATCATCGGGTTCAGCCACGCGATACGCTTGCAACGACGGCGTAGCGCTTTCATTTCTGC
>JBGTAU010000354.1:0-1926 GCA_041749675.1 Rhizobiaceae bacterium
GCCTTGTTTCGCAAGTCACGGGCCAAGTGCGCTGGCGCGAAACTGTTGAATGGTTCGCTGGCAATGGCGTCACACAGTTGGTCGAAATCGGATCGGGGAAAGTCTTGACAGGACTGGCGCGGCGCATTTCAAAGGATGTCGCAGGCACATCCATCAATTCGATTGAAGATATAGATTCATTCTTAAGCACAATTGCTTGAAAATAAAGGATAAAACCATGTTTGACCTGACAGGCCGCAAAGCCCTCGTTACCGGCGCGACCGGCGGCATCGGCGAAGAAATCGCCCGCGCCTTGCACAAATCCGGCGCCACCGTCGGTCTCCACGGCACCCGCGCTGAGAAGTTAGAAGCATTGGCCGCTGAACTCGGCGAGCGCGTTTTCGTGTTTCCCGCCAATCTTTCCGACCGTGCTGCGGTGAAAGAACTCGGCGCAAAAGCCGAAGCAGACATGGGCGGCGTAGATATTCTGGTCAACAATGCAGGCATTACCAAAGACGGCCTGTTTGTCCGCATGTCCGATGCAGACTGGGATTCGGTCTTAGAGGTTGATTTAACATCAGTTTTCCGCCTGACCCGCGAACTCACCCACCCGATGATGCGCCGCCGCTTTGGCCGGATCATTAACATAACCTCTATCGTCGGCGTCACAGGTAACCCCGGCCAAGCCAATTATTGCGCGGCAAAAGCGGGCATGATCGGCCTCACAAAGTCACTGGCCCAAGAGATTGCCTCGCGAAACGTCACTGTAAACTGCGTCGCGCCGGGTTTCATCGAATCGGCCATGACCGAAAAACTCAACGAAAAGCAAAAAGAGACCATCATGGGCGCTATCCCAATGCGCCGCATGGGTTCTGGCGCTGAAATTGCGGCGTCCGTGGTGTTTCTAGCGTCGAACGAGGCGGCCTATGTGACAGGTCAAACCATTCATGTGAATGGTGGTATGGCGATGATTTGAGGAATATCGACCTTACGCACTTTGCGGAAGCTAAAAACCATGCTAAGCGCGTCGCGATTTTGTGAGGGTATGTGATCATATCCGATGAGCTACCGGCAGAAATTGAATTAGAAGTTCAAAAAAGCCAAGAAATAGGGTCAAACATGTCGTTGGGCCTTGATATGAAGATTTGATGCCGCTAACCATGCGGGGAAGAAATTAAAATTGAGGAACCTTACATGAGCGACGTATCTGACCGCGTAAAGAAAATCGTCATTGAGCATTTGGGCGTTGACGCTGCTAAAGTTGCTGAAAGCGCAAGCTTCATCGACGATTTGGGCGCAGACTCGCTCGACACCGTTGAACTCGTCATGGCTTTTGAAGAAGAATTCAGCGTTGAAATTCCAGACGACGCAGCAGAAACAATTCTGACTGTTGGTGATGCGGTAAAGTTCATCGAAAAAGCTCAGGCTTGATTGAAATCTGATTTGACGAAAATCCGGCTTGCTAGGCTTGGCATGCCGGATTTTTTTATGTTTTTTTGCATTTTATGCGCTCAGCTAGTGCATAAATAAGCATCAAACGATTTAATTGAAGCAATTGTTTTGATTCGGCGAACATTGCTTGAACGGGAGGCTTAATATGAGGCGCGTTGTAGTCACTGGTATTGGCATGGTCACGCCGCTTGGTGCGACCGCTGCAACGACTTGGTCTAATATTCTGGCGGGTAAAAATGGCGCAGGCCGCGTAGAAAATTTCGACGTTTCTGACATTGCCTGCCAAATTGCCTGCCAAATTAAACGCGGCGATGGTTCGGATGGTACTTTCAATCCTGACAATACCATGGAAGTCAAAGAACAGCGCAAAGTTGATGATTTCATTATTTACGCAATGGCAGCGGCAGATGAGGCATTAAACGATGCCGACTGGCACCCAAAAACCCGCGAGGAGCAAATCAGCACCGGCGTTCTGATTGGTTCGGGCATTGGCGG
>JBGTAU010000355.1:0-2432 GCA_041749675.1 Rhizobiaceae bacterium
GAATTAAATATAAATTGTCTAAATCTTTACGAGGTCTTAACTGATTCGTGACAAATTTAATTAAGTTAAGACTGACATTAAGAGTGTATTATGGCGACGCAGACAATCCGTTTCGAGACACGTGAAGAAATCAATAAAGCAATCAGCTACTTGGTAGAGCAGGGCGTTGCCTTGGATGAAATTGATGTTGAGTTGACCAAAATTGGTGTGGTTGACCTCGACATATGCGTGGCATGTCTCAACGAAATTGCAGATCGTATGAACGAAACAAGAAAAGTCGCGTAAGCTAAAGTTTGACGCTTTTTCGTACTTTGCCTGAACCGGAGCATGTTTTAAGGCTTGCCCGCAATAAAGCGGGAATAACATTTTGATTTTGCACTCTGATGATCGGCTGCGTTTGGGTTTTGACACCGGCGGCACCTATACGGATGCTGTTCTTTACAGTCCGGCGCGCGGTATCGTCGCCAGCGCTAAGGCGCTTACCACAAGACATGATTTATCCATTGGTATATCAGGCGCAGCAACCGCAGTTATCGCCAAAGCTAATATCAATCCTGCAGATATTGGCCTCGTATCCATGTCAACAACTTTGGCGACCAACGCCCTTGTCGAAGGCCAAGGCGGACGCGTGGCGCTGATTGGAATTGGTTTTGACCCCGCCGATTTAACCCGAGGCGGGCTTGTCGAAGCGCTTGGCAAGGATCCACTCATCACAATAGCCGGCGGCCATGACGCCAGCGGTCGCGCCAAACCGCTGGATCTTGACGCATTGGAAAAAGCTCTGTTGGAACTCGGCGACACGGTAACCGGCATCGCGATTGCCGCCTTGTTTGCGGTGCGCAACCCGGCGCATGAAATTGCGGCACGCGAACTGGTGCATCGTCTTGGCACCATTCCCGTCACACTCAGTCACGAACTTTCTTCAAAACTTGGCGGGCCGCGCCGCGCTTTGACGACATTGCTCAATGCCCGGCTAGTCGGTCTTATTGGTCGGTTGATCGAAGCCACAGAAGGCTACCTTAAAAACAATGGCATCAGCGCCCCTCTCATGGTGGTGCGCGGTGATGGCGCTTTGGTCTCGGCGGCATTTGCGGCCGATCGCCCGATTGAGACAATCCTCTCCGGGCCTGCAGCAAGCTTGGTCGGAGCGCAATTTCTAACGGGCCTTGAGAATGCAATTGTTTCCGATATCGGCGGAACGACAACGGATATTGCGCTGCTCACCAACGGCCGCCCGCGATTGGACGATGAAGGCGCGACCGTCGGCGGCTTTCGCACCATGGTAGAAGCGGTTGCCATGCGCACCCATGGGCTTGGCGGGGATTCGGAAGTCGTGGTTGCGGATGGCGGGCTAGAAGTACAACTGGTGCTCGGGCCGCGGCGTATTCTGCCGCTTGCGCTTGTGGATGCGACAAGTTTGCCGCTCGTTCAAGCTACGTTGGAAAAACAGTTGCGGTCGGAAACGCAAAACCGGCTGGATGGCCGGTTTGCATTTCGCACCGGGTTAGCTGATCGTTTTGCAGCAGGGCTTACCAGCTCTGAGGCAGCTCTTTATGCTAAACTAACAACGCAACTACAGCCGCTGACTGAAGTCATTTCATCAACACCGCAAATGAGTGCGCTCAATCGATTGGTTGTGCGCGGGCTGGTCATGATCAGCGGGTATACACCCACCGATGCACAGCATGTGCTCGGTCGCCAAAACACTGGCAATAGCGAAATCGCAATTCTTGGGGCCACTCTTTTTGCCCGCAAACGGGACGGGCGTGGCTCATTTATTTGTGAGACGGTCGAAGACTTGGCAAGACTTACGCTGTCCGGATTGGAACGCAAATCAGCTGAGCTAATCTTAGAAAGCGCGTTCAGTGAGGATGGCATGGACGGCGTCACCCTATTGAAATCGCCGTTGGTGCAACGCGCATTGGCGGGCCAAACAGGTGTTGCAAAATTTAAACTCGCCCTTGATCGACCAATCATTGGTCTTGGGGCATCGGCGCCGCTGGTTTACCCGCAAGTCGGCAAACTATTGCGCACTGATGCTGTCATTCCCGAGCATGCCGATGTTGCAAACGCCGTTGGAGCAGTTGTCGGGGAAGTGCGCGTCAAAGTTTCGGCGCTGGTGAGCCAACCAGACGAGGGCGTGTTCGTCGTGTCGGTTGCCGATGTTGTGCAGAGTTTCAAGGATGAACACAGCGCAATCGCGTTTGCAATTGCCGATGCGTCGAAGATAGCATTGCAACGCGCCGATGCGGCAGGCGCAAGCGATGCGCATGTGGATTTGAGCCAAGAGATCAAGGCAGCGACCATTGAAGGTCAGCGCAGATTTATCGAAGCAACAATTAATGCCACGGCCCATGGTCGCCCACGCTTGGGAAATTAGCGGCGAACATGATGATCGGCATTGTCTTTCACTTTTGACCAATTGACGCCAT
>JBGTAU010000356.1:0-2327 GCA_041749675.1 Rhizobiaceae bacterium
CCGGATGGGCAAGCGGGCCTTGATCTTCCGGGAATTGATTGGATTTTAATCCACGCACTTCTGCGATGCGCTTTACAGCGCGAGAGCGCATATCAGCAGAAAATTCGTGATCGCGGTAAACGGTCAACCCTTCTTTCAAGCACAGTTGAAACCAATCGCGACACGTAATGCGGTTGCCTGTCCAATTATGAAAGTATTCGTGGGCAATGACGGTCTCAATGCCAGCGTAGTCAGCGTCAGTGGCCGTGTCCGGGTCGGCCAGAACATACTTATCATTAAATACATTGAGCCCTTTGTTTTCCATCGCTCCCATATTGAACGATGAGACGGCCACGATCATGAATATATCCAAATCATATTCACGTCCGAATTTCTCTTCATCCCATTTCATAGACCGGATCAAGGAATCCATTGCGTATGTCGCTCGGCTTTCCTTGCCGTGTTCGACATAAATTCGCAGTTCCACTGCTCGGCCGGACTGGGTTACGAACCGGTCCGTTATCATGCCCAAATCACCTGCAACCAAAGCAAACAAATAGCTTGGTTTAGGGTGTGGGTCTTCCCATTCAGCAAAGTGTCTACCATCTGAAAGTGCCCCAGCGCCCACGGGGTTTCCATTGGAAAGTAAGATCGGCGCACTCTTAGCGTCTGCTTCAATGCGCACAAAGTAGGTCGCTAAAACATCTGGCCGATCGAGAAAATACATGATGCGGCGAAAGCCCTCGGCTTCGCATTGTGTGCAATAAACTCCGTCGGACACATAAAGTCCCATCAAGGCTTTATTTGTGTCTGGCTGAATTTCCGTTTGGATTTCCAATTGAAACTTTGATGCGTGTGGCAAGTTGCGCACCATTAAATGATCAGAGTTCGCTTCAAAATCCTTCTCAGCAAGCCGCTGACCATTCAGCGATAATGAGATCAATTTCAAATCTTCGCCGTCCAAATTCAATGGTGCACCAACGTCCGCTCCATCGCGGCGCTCGAAATCAATCAACGCCGTAACATGCGTACTCTCTTTGCCGAGACGAAAGAGCAGGCGCACATGATGGATGGCATAGTCGGTCGGCTTGTAGTCTTCCAATCGAAATGTCTTGCCAGTATCTGTGCGCATATTTTATCCAGCCTTTGTTTCGTCGCTCTCAATCGGATGATCTTTGCTGCTATCACTGCACTGTCAAGTGTTTACAAATCGCGTTCACTCCGTCAAAAAACAAATCAGTGGTCGATTTGTATTTTCCCAACTTATTCACTGTCGAAAGTGTGATGTTCAATGGCGGTTTCTAGGCCTAGATTTGGTGTTGGTGCGTCTGCGTTGCGCAAAGAAGATAAAGCCTTTATCCTCGGTCAAGGGCAATATACAGATGATATTTCTGTCCCCGGTGTGCTGCACGGGTTCGTCTTGCGCTCCAGTGAAGCGGCGGCAACCTTTAAGATCCGTTCAATCAACGCAGCACAGGCAGCGCCCGGTGTTCGCCTCGTGCTTATCGGCGACGATGTCGCTCATCTCAATGCGCTACAAACCTGGCATCGCCCGAAAAACGCAGATGGCAAACGTATTGAAACGCGAGACATTCCAATTCTTTGCATAGAAAAAGTCGCCTATGCTGGCGATGCCATTGCCTTTATTGTCGCTGATACAGTGCGCCAAGCTGAGGACGCAGCAGAGCTGATTGATATTTCGTATAAATCAAATCCTACCATCGTCAGTGGCAAAGCAGCTCTTAGTACGGACGCAAATTTGGTTTGGCCAGAGTTAGGATCCAACAAAGTACACACCTATCATTTGGGTGAGCCCACTAAAGTCAGCGCATTGTTCGCCAATGCGGCAAAAATTACGACCATCGAATTTTACAACAATCGCCTCGTCTCAAACTACATGGAAACACGGGCCGCGATTGGTGCGTGGAATGAAGCCGAACAGCGCTTCGTACTGACACTTGGATCCCAAGGCGTCCACGGCATTCGCAACAAGCTTGCCAACAAAGTTTTCAATATCCCCGAAAATTCTATCCGGGCGATTACTAAAGACGTGGGCGGTGGTTTCGGACCCAAAGCCTTTGCTTATCGCGAGTATGCCCTCGTGTTAGAAGCCGCCAAGCGTCTAGGTAAACCCGTCAAATGGGTTGGCACCCGAAGCGAACATTTTCTTACCGATGCCCACGGCCGCGATAATCATGTTCGGGCTGAAATGGCGATGGATTCCAACGGCAAATTTCTTGCTTTGAAGGTGAATTTCATTGCGAACATTGGTGCTTATCTATCGGAAAACGCTCTATTTGTACCTGAGCTCGGCGCTTCGATGACCACGGGACTTTACGAAATTCCTG
>JBGTAU010000357.1:0-5391 GCA_041749675.1 Rhizobiaceae bacterium
ATGCGTCGAATTTGATGGAAGGCGTGCGCCACGCCTTGATGTTGAACCGGCTGATTTATGGTGCCGATAAAGTCACTCATTTCGATGCTTTCCGCTGGGCCACCGAAGGTTCTGCCAAGTGCCTTGGCCGAGATAAGCTTGGTAAAATCGACTCCGGATACCAAGCCGATTTGGCCATGTTTACACTGGACGAACTGAGGTTTTCTGGCGCAGGTGAACCGCTCGCGGCGCTCGTTTTGTGTGGAGCCCACCGCGCTGACCGCGTGATGATCGCTGGCCGCTGGACTGTTTTGGACAGCCAACCGGTCGGCGTGGACGTCGCCAAATTGCGCCATGACCATGGTGCCGTCGCCAAACTATTTTTGGAAACCGCATGAGTAATCATCCCGCCAAACACTTTGCTGAAATGGGTGAGCCTTTTATTCAAGGCGCTGACACATCCGATTGGATTGCCGTTTTGCCGCTTGGCGCAACGGAACAACATGGGCCTCATTTGCCGCCAGATACCGACTGGATGATCGCCGAAGGCGTCGTCAACGCAACAATCAAAAAACTGCCGCTGACCATGCCGGTCACGTTTTTGCCGGTTGAAAAAGTCGGCTATTCGATCGAGCATACCAACCGCCCCGGCGTTCAAACAATGGCCTTTGACGAGGCAATCCATCGATGGGTTAACATTGGCAAGAGCCTCAATGACCTTGGCATTCGCAAATTTGTGATGTTCAACGCCCACGGCGGAAATTCGCCCTTGATGACCATTGTTGCAACCGAACTGCGCGCAAAATATCGCATGCTTGCCGTTGCCACGTCTTGGACGCGTTTCGGCTATCCGGCCGGCATACTCTCGGACCAAGAAAAAGCCTTTGGCATACATGGCGGCGAAGTCGAAACGTCTGTGATGCTGGCGCTGAGACCAGATCTTGTGAACATGTCTGAAGCGCGCGATTTTCCCTCGCTGCAATATGAAATGAACCGCACCGCCAAACACCTGCGCGCGTACGGCCCCCACGCCTTTGGCTGGATGGCAACCGATCTGAACCCCAACGGCGTGACGGGACATGCAAAACAAGGCGACGCCTACAATGGCGCGCGCATGATCGACCACGCGGCGGAAGGCTTTGTGGAATTGTTGGATGATGTGATGAAATTTGATGTGACGCGGTTTGATCGCGCGTAATATTGAACGATCAGCGCAAGTATTCACGAACTGTCCCGTCGATCAAGAGCGACGCCCGCGAGCGAGTGGCAATCGAGTAGGATATCCTCAATTTCATGAATGGGTTTGCGGTGGTAACCGGGCGGCAAACCGGGGCGCATCGGCGAAAAACGATGGGGTCGACAATTCTTTAGGGCTAAGTCGCGATCCGCATACCACCGTGTAAGACGCGTCGCTTGGGCCTGAATATTATCCAAGGCGCTTTTGAGCGCGAGTAGTCGGCGTCCTAATTGACCGGCAGGAATGCGGGTAAAATTGCTCGTATTGCTCCCCAGCGTTTGCGCAAAACTGGAGAAGTCTGGCGTTTCATAGTCAAACGTTTTCAATGGATCAATCATATTAAAAGACGGGAGTCGCTGTTGCAAAGATGCGGCAAATGAAAAGTCGTTGTGTCCAGCATCGTTCGTGCGACGCGCACGAAGCTTCACTCTACTGAGTTCCATTTCATAGGCCGCCATCATGATCAAACGGCGCACCGCTGCTTCGGCAGGGCGGATAATAAGCAGCGCTTTGCGATATATAAAGCGTGGCAGCGTGGTCAACATGCCTCCTTTGACAAGACCAAGTGAAGCCATCAACGCAATGACGATGCGCAGAAGTCTTTCTCGGTTTTTGTCTATGGCGAGTGGCCAGTCCATTCTTTACTTTCGAAGTTAATTACAAGCTGGACTATAAATTGAGTTGGATGGCGTGTGGATAAAATTACGGCGATGAGCCGCCTTCTCCCCATGCCTTCCATGGGGAGAAGGTGCCCAAAGGGCGGATGAGGGGGAACAAACATTGCGTTATGTTGTTGATATTTTACAGCAATAAAATTTGGAATATTGATTGCGAAATTCCCCCTCATCTGCCTGTCGGCATCTTCTCCCCATGGAAGACATGGGGAGAAGACGGCTAATCGCTGGTATTTGCTGGCTGAAATTAGCGCGACTGATTATTGTCAAGGGCTCACACCGTTGCCGTGCGTGACCTACAACTTTTCCTTTCCTCCCCCCGTGCATTTTTGATCGCCGCCCCTTATATAGCCATCAAACAGCACGAGGCACTCATGTCAGACACACTTTCACCCACTCCCGTCACGGTACTCACCGGCTACCTTGGCGCAGGCAAAACCACTTTGCTTAACCGCATTCTGACCGAAGCGCATGGCAAGAAATATGCGGTTATCGTCAATGAATTCGGCGAAATCGGCATTGATAATGATCTCATCGTCGAGTCTGACGAAGAAATCTACGAGATGAACAATGGTTGTGTATGCTGCACGGTGCGCGGGGATTTGATCCGCGTGGTCGAAGGGCTAATGCGCCGTCCAGGGCGGTTTGATGGTATTATTGTTGAGACAACAGGGTTGGCCGATCCTGTGCCGGTCGCCCAAACTTTCTTTATGGATGATGATGTGAAGGCGAAAACGCGGCTTGATGCGGTGGTCGCGCTGGTCGATGCCAAGCATTTGCCGCTGCGCCTTAAGGATAGCCATGAGGCGGAAGATCAGATTGCATTTGCTGATGTTGTGCTGATCAACAAAACCGATTTAGTGACCAAGGAAGAGCTGCGCGATATCGAGGCGACGGTGCGCGCGATCAATCCGACGGCGCAAATTCACCGCACCAACCGCTCTGATATTGACCTGACCAAAGTGCTCAATCGCGGCGCGTTTGATTTGAAGCGCGTGCTGGAAGACGATCCACATTTCCTCGATGCGCATGATCACCATCATCATGACCTTGACCCGCACCATGTTCACGACGAGCATTGCAGCCATGATCATCATGACCACCATGACCATGCGCACCATGATCATGATCATCATGGGCACGATCACGACCATCACCACCATTCGTCCGCCTCGCCGATCCATGATGTGACGGTGACATCTGTCTCGCTGCGCGGCGGCGAGATGAATCCGGAACTGTTCTTTCCATGGATTGATAATCTCACCCAAACCCAAGGCCCGAACATTCTGCGGCTCAAAGGCATCATCGCGTTCAAGGACGATGCGGATCGCTATGTCGTTCAAGGCGTGCATATGATTGTCGAAGGCGATCACCAGCGCCCTTGGAAAGACGGCGAAAAGCATGAAAGTCGACTGGTATTTATTGGCCGCAAGCTAAAAGCCGACGAATTGCAAAAAGGCTTTGATGCCTGCAAGTCGGCGTGATTTTAGATGCCGACGATTGCCAATGCTGATTTACCGGGACATTGTATCCATGCCGGTTTCATTTCGAATGTCCCCGTCTTCGCTGACGCCAGCGGGACGATCTTCCGCCTCGACGGCGCATTGAAAGGCGCGGATGTTCACCAAGGCTTGAGCGTTGCTAGCGAAACACTCGAGCGCGCGGCGTTGCTCACTGGCGGCGAAGATGGCAAGGTCGCTTCAATCAATGCCAATGGTGACTTCAAGATCATCAGTGAAGCCCCGCGCAAATGGATCACCTCGATTGCGGCAGGTCCAGCAAATACAATCGCGTATGCATCGGGCAAAATCACCACCGTGCTGGACGGCGCGGGCAAACGCTCGGACTTCACGCATGAGCGCTCCATCGAAGGCGTTGCTCTTGCGCCCAAAGGCACGCGTTTAGCTGCCGCGCGCTACAACGGTGTGTCACTGTTGTTTCCGGGCACCACGGCGAAGCCGGTCGATCTCGAATGGAAAGGTGCGCATCACGGCGTCTGCTTCTCGCCCGATGGCCGCTATGTGGTGACGACCATGCAGGAAAATGCGCTGCATGGCTGGCGCATAGAAGACGGCAAGCACATGCGCATGACCGGCTATCCGGCCAAAATCAAAAGCTGGTCGTGGTCCGCCAAAGGCCGTTATCTCGCCACCTCCGGCGCGGAGGCGGCAATCGTTTGGCCGTTTCACGGCAAGGATGGCCCGATGGGCAAAGCCCCGCTCGAACTCGGTACACGCGCCAATTTGAAGGTGACCGCTGTAGCCTGTCATCCGGCAGAAGAGGTCTGCGCGGTTGGCTTTTCAGACGGAATGATCCTCGCCGTGCGCTTTGCCGATTCGAAGGAAGTGCTGCTGCGGCGCGGCGGCAAAGGCGCGCTCTCATCGCTCAACTGGGATGCTGGCGGCTTTCGCCTCGCGTTTGGATCTGAGACAGGGGATTGCGGCGTGGTTGATATTGCGGGTTAATCCGCCCACATCCTCAGCAAATTCGCCACGCTTTTTGAGAGTTGATCAAACTCTGCGCTCTTGCCAATTTGAGCAAACAGCGACCGTCTTGCGCTATCCAGATCAAACAAAATCTCGCGTTGTTCAGCGTTGCGCACATGACTTTGGCACCAACCAACCGCCACGCGGCGCACCCCGCGCGTCACCGCATCGACGCGATGCAGCGTTGTCGACGGGTAAACATAAACTGATCCGGCAGGGCCTTTAATCGGATTTTCGCCTGCGCTCGATTCGATCACAAGGTCACCGCCATCGTAAGTTTCCGGCTCTTCTAAAAACAAGGTGAACGATAAATCCGTGCGAATGCCCTGCATCAAGGCGTCATCGACGTGGCTGCCATAGGTCATCGTGTCGCGGTATTGGGCAAACAAAAGCGGCGTGGTGTACTTCGGGCGCACGGCCATTTGGAACAAATCGTTGGCTTTGAGCCGTTCAGAAACCAGCGCCCGCACGGCATCCAGCGTAGGATCTCCGGCTTTAGCCTGCAAATTATTTTTGACTGTTTTGGCCGCCCAGCCCGCTGTCTCACGACCATCGACAAACTGCGCTTTATCAAAGGCTTGGCGGATTTCCGAAAGGTCTTCTGGCGTTAAAATATTACCAATCAACATCTGCATTTTTCGCTCCATTTTCATCACGGATTCAAGGTCCGCACGTTTGGGTGATTTTTCATAGCGCGTTAGAAATGAACTTGGCAAGGGATGTCACTTTGGAATTATTCCAATCTTATCAATAGATTAGAATGAATCAAATCGACAACATGCACATTTTTTCACTTGTCAAAGACAACCAACTTGGTTTACTTCAAAACCATCGTCACGGCCTTGAACCGCGAATGAGAGGACAGAAAATGAAGACCAAGCTATGGCTTGGAGTCGGCAGCGTTGTGCTTGCCAGCTCCGTATTAACGACCAATCCCCAAACCAACAGTCTCGTATTAACGCTCGGCGTCACTGCCTCTTACGCCCAAGAAGGTGGTGAGGGCGGCGAAGGCGGC
>JBGTAU010000358.1:0-5570 GCA_041749675.1 Rhizobiaceae bacterium
AAAAGTAGCCGTGTCGCCGGTCGCGATTTGCGTGTTGGATTTCACATACACTTTTCCAGAAATATCAAGCCTATCAATTGCCGCCGAACCCGTCGTCGCAGACCCGCCATTCTTGGCGTAATAAACGATCATTTTGCCAGCCTTTAACAAGGTCGGACCCTGCACAACGCTGACATTTCCGGTAAACTCTGCCACGCTATCGTCGTCGCGCACGTCTAAACGGTCACTTTCAATTTGAATGGGCTGATCGTTAGATAGCTTGAGGCCAGTAAGCTTATCTGAGGACGCTTGCGCCATTGCAAAGCTTGGTGCGCACAGTAGCATCGCGAGCGCACCTCCAATTTTGAAAATTTTTGTCATCAATCAACTGGCCTTTTAATTTGCTTTTACAGCGGAGGGTTGGTTCATTTTGGACGGATCAATGGTTAGACGCACGCGTTTGTCAAATATCAAATGCTTGCCGCCCTCACTGACTTCCATCGTATCAGCGGTAATCTTCGAATTTGACGTTGTGATATCCACAGGATCAGTTGTACTCAAGTGATTGTTGCCAATATCGATCTTTGCCGTGTTAAGTTTGACGACCATACCATCACTGGTGGTGAGAACAATCTGATTGGCGAGATCGAGTTTGCGATTTGAATTGTCATAAATGCCCTTTACGGCACTCAGCGTTGCAGTATTGGTTGGTCCAAAGGGCAATTGGGCAACGAGTTTCTCTAGCTCTACCAAACCATCTTTTTTAACGTCTTGAAAAGCGCGTTCAGCACTCATTTTATAGGGTCGATTGTCTTTCGTTACACCGTCTAGCTTGGGATTTGCCATCACGATGCGACCATCGGAAAGGCTGACACCATCACTTGAAACAGAAACTGGCGCTTCGACGCGCAAGACTGTGGCGGCAGCGAAAACACCGCCGGCCAGTAGTGCGAATGCAGGAACAGCAAATTTCAAGAGTTTTACACGGCGTGAATGGCGACCTGCCAGAGCAAACACATCGGCATCCCGCTGATTTGCTGATTTTGGCAGTCTGTTATTTGTCGCAGCGTTCATTATGAGCATATTGCCTTTAGCTTAACGATGCACATAGACCGAATTATGGTTACCAAACCATTTCAACCCGATTAATATTTCAAAGACATATGTGCATTGCTTTCAGTCTCTTCAATTCTTATCTCATATCACGAAGTGTGGTCAAAAGCCTGAGAACTACGGCAGAAAAAGGATTAAGCATGTCACAAGCGGATAATTGGCTCGATCGTCGTAGTTTACGGCGCAAAGTTAGCTTTTGGCGGGTAGCTGCCATTTTGCTTGCATTGATCGCCGGGCTTTTTGGATTTGCCTACGCAAACGGCGGTTTTAGCTCGAAGATCAGCGCGTCTCACATTGCTAAAATACGCATTGAAGGCACAATTACCGAAGATGAACGATTAATGGCGCTGTTGAAGGAAGCAGCAGAAGCGGAAACAGTCGAAGGTGTCATCCTCTCGATTGATTCACCCGGAGGCACGACGGCTGGAGGAGAGGCTATTTACGAAGCAGTGCGGGTTTTGGCACAAAAAAAACCGGTCGTTGCCCAAGTTGGAACGCTGGCAGCATCAGCCGGTTATATGATTGCAACAGCAACAGATCATATTGTGGCACGGAAAACATCGATAGTCGGCTCTATCGGCGTGCTGTTCCAATACCCCGATATTTCAGAACTGCTGACAAAAGCAGGTGTAAAGGTCGAGGCTATCAAGTCTAGCCCTCTCAAAGCGGAACCAAATTTCTTTACTCCAGCGAGCGAGGAAGCCAAGTCGATGATCCGCCGCATGATACTCGACAGCTATGATTGGTTCGTGGGGATCGTTGACGAGCGCCGCCCGCTGGATCGTACACAAACATTGGCGTTAGCTGATGGTTCAGTATTCACAGGGCGTCAAGCGCTACAGAATAAGTTGATCGACAGCATAGGCGGGGAAGAAAAGGCCATTGAGTGGCTGAATAGCAAAGGCATCAACGAGGACCTGAAAGTCATTGAATGGAAGCCTCAATCGGAAACGACACCGTGGTGGCTTTCCGCACGCATGAGCGATAGCTTATTTAAGTTTTTCGGTTTGCGGGACGATGCAAGTGGCCTAATCGGGCCATTTTTGCGAGATCGCTTGCTGGTTGACGGTTTGGTTTCAGTTTGGAGCGTTGACTCTTCGACAAATGAGCGCGATTAAAGGAACTGAATAATACTAGTGCGCTGGAGACATGCGATATGATCAAATCTGAGTTGGTTCAGTTTATTGCAGACAAAAATCCGCATTTATTTCAACGCGATGTCGAGAACATCGTGAACTCAGTGTTTGACGAAATCTCCAGTGCTTTGGCGCAAGGAAATCGAGTTGAGTTGCGTGGCTTTGGTGCGTTTTCCGTTAAAAACCGTCAACCGCGCGCAGGGCGGAACCCTAAGACAGGCGAATCTGTGAGTGTGGACGAAAAATGGGTGCCGTTTTTCAAGACTGGCAAAGAATTGCGAGACAGGCTAAACGCCGCTCTTTAAAGCCAGACGGCAATCGCCTTTGCTGGTCAAACATGTCATTTGAATAAGGAAATGCTGCATGATTAGCAGGTTGGTTTGGATATTGTTATTGATCCCGGCGGCAATTGTTTTGATTGCGCTTTCCGTCGCCAATCGCAATGTTGTGCCGTTGACCTTTGATCCGTTTGCCTCGCAAAGTCCGTATCTTACAGTATCGGCGCCATTGTTCGTATTTTTGTTCTGCAGCCTAATTGTTGGATTGGTTATTGGTTCGCTGACTACTTGGTTTGCGCAAGGCAAATACCGCAAGAGAGCCAAGCAAGCGCAAAGTGCAGCTGAGCAATTGAAAGTTGAAATGCACAAACGTGATGAGCAATTGCGTCACAACACATCCGTCATTCCAGCACCATAAGGCTGCTGAATTGTTGTTCAGTCGCAAGCATGTGATCAAGCACTCATGAAAAAGCCAGGCCATAGCAAAGACTTTCGGCCGGGCAATCGTCCAGCGCGTGCGGCGCCTGCTGCAGACTTTTCACCCAAGCCATATCTGAACAAGGCACGGAACGTATCACCTTCGTCTGATGAGCCGATTGCAATCAAAGTGCAAAAGCGCGATGGGGCACGTCCTGAAGAGCGGCTGCCAATAATTCTCGAAACAGTTCCGACTTCAGATTATGCCCTAATTGACAGTGGCAATGGTCGCAAGTTGGAGCAATATGGTCCTTATGTGATTGAACGCCCCGAAGGCCAAGCAATTTGGCTGCCGTCATTGCCGCCTCATGAGTGGGCAAAAGCCGACGCGATATTCAGCGGCAATACCGATGAAGAAGGCATGGGCCGCTGGATATTTCCAAAGCGACCACTCGGTGAAACTTGGGAAACCAGTCACGACGGCATGGCATTTCTTGGGCGCTTTACGTCCTTTCGTCATGTCGGCGTATTTCCGGAGCAGGCTGCGCATTGGTCGTTTATGGAGCGTTTGATCAACGACGCCAAAAGACCGGTCAAGGTACTCAATCTGTTTGGCTACACGGGCGTCGCCAGCTTGTTGGCGGCACGGGCTGGCGCGGAGGTCACCCATGTGGATGCGTCCAAGAAGGCTATCGGCTGGGCACGTGAAAATCAGTCGCTGGCTGGGCTTCAATCCAAACCCATACGCTGGATTGTCGATGATGCCATGAAGTTTGTGCTGCGCGAGGCGCGCCGCGGCTCAACTTATGACATAATTCTTTTGGACCCACCTGCATACGGGCGCGGGCCAGCGGGTGAAGTTTGGCAATTGTTTGAACATTTGCCGGAAATGGTTGATGCATGCCGCTCAATTCTGTCCCCCAATCCGCTGGCGATGGTGCTGACGGCCTATTCCATCCGCTCATCGTTTTTCGCTATCCATGAATTGGTACGTGACCGCTTTACCGGCTTGGGCGGCACCGTTGAATCCGGCGAACTGATTTTACGCGAGCAACATGCAGGACGCGCGTTGTCGACGTCACTCTTTTCGCGCTGGATGCCAAAATGAGTGGGGAAATTAAACAGATTACCTCCCTTGCCAATCCAATTGTCAAAGACATCAAAGCACTGGCCATGAAGAAACACCGCGATGAAAGCGGTGAGTTTTTGGCGGAAGGCTTGAAGCTGATTATTGATGCGCTTGACCTTGGCTGGACGTTGAGAACTTTGGTCGTTGCTCAAGCTGCGAAGGGCAATCCGGTTGCGGATAAGACCGTTCTGCGGGCGCTTAAGGCTGGCACTTTGGTGTTGGAGGCCAGCGAAAAAGTAACGGCGGCCATTACGCGGCGTGATAATCCGCAGGCGGTGATTGGGGTGTTCGAGCAAAAATACGCGAAACTTGCCAGTATTGAACCAGCGCCCGATCAGGTCTGGTTAGCGCTCGACCGCGTACGCGATCCAGGAAATTTGGGCACTATTATTCGCACGGCTGATGCCGTTGGAGCCAAGGGTATTATCCTCATTGGTGAAACCACGGATCCTTTTGCGATCGAAACGGTGCGGGCGACTATGGGCTCGGTGTTTGCATTGCCAATTTACCGCGCAAGCGAACTTGAGTTTTTGGAATTTCGAAAGTCATTCAAAGGCCTTGTCGTTGGCACGCACTTGAAGGGTGCGGTTGATTACCGCAGTGTTGATTTTTCAGGTCATGCGACGATGCTGATCATGGGAAATGAGCAAGCGGGCCTCACAGACGCACTCGCAGCCGCTTGCGCCCGGTTGTTGCGTATTCCGCAAGCTGGACGCGCTGATTCTCTAAACCTTGCTATTGCAACTGGGATAACCCTGTTTGAAATCCGCCGCCATGCACTGACATTGGAAGACAGATGACACTCAACTTTACCAAAATGTCCGCACTCATTGGCGTTTTTATTGGCCTTGATCAGCTCATCAAATGGCTGGTCGAAACGCGGCTTGAATTCCAAGTTTTGGTTGATGTCGTACCATTTCTTGGGCTCTATCGTACATGGAACCAAGGCATTGCATTTTCATGGCTTTGGGGAATGGATGACAGGTTTTTGATCGTGATGACCAGTGTAATCATAGTTTTTGTTGCATGGCTTGCGGGCCAAACCAAGGTTGAAAATTGGTTGGCACGGCTTGGATTTTGCATGATCATTGGCGGGGCAGTTGGTAATTTGATCGACCGCATAGTCTACGGACACGTGGTGGACTATGTTTTGTTCCATACGCAAACTTGGTCCTTCGCCGTTTTTAATTTGGCGGATGCACTTATCTCCGTCGGCGCCGCGTCAATCGTTCTGGCTGAAGTTCTTGAATGGCGTGCTGGCACATCGAACAAAACACCCAACTAACTTACGTTGACAGGTCAAGCCTGTTTGGGCTGCAATACAATTCATTGATGGAGTTACCAATGTCAGAAACCTTCAAAGCCATTATGGTTTCACGCGACGAAACCAAAAAACAATCTGTTGCAGTCGTTGAGATGAGAGACGCCGATTTGATGGAGGGTAATGTGACCGTCAAGGTCGAACATACCACCGTCAATTACAAAGACGGACTTGCCATCACCGGCAAAGCGCCGGTC
>JBGTAU010000359.1:0-6475 GCA_041749675.1 Rhizobiaceae bacterium
AATTTGCAGCGCCCAGAAGAACGCACACAATATTGTAAACCAGTCACCGATGACCAAGCGATCCAGTTGTCCACCTGACAGTAAAAATATACCAAAAAGGGCAGTTACCGCGCTCGGCCAAACTATCCAATGCGGCCATTCCCGATAAAGCGCTACTCCGAGCATGGGCACCATGATCAGATAAAGCCCAGTTAGAAATCCAGAATTGGTGACGGACGTCGTCATCAATCCTGCCTGTTGCGAGGCCATCCCCAGAAATAAGATTACGCCAATAAAGGCAAACATTTTCCAGTCCGAACTTTCCAATGGAACCGCCGAGGCATAGTGCTCCTTTAGCGCCAAGGGCAACATGGCAATGGTTGCCACCGTAAAGCGCAAAGCAATGAAAAAGAATGGCCCAATATGCTCCATCGCGCTCGATTGGGCGATAAACCCAGCACCCCAAATGCAAGCAGTCATCAAAAGAAAAATATTGGCGCGCGCGGATGTCAAATGTAGGTGTACCTTTATCGCTGTTTGACCAGTGGTAGATGATTGCAACTGCGTTGTCAGGTATCTATCGCGCATTGCTTGCCACTTTCCTCAAAGCCGCTAAATGAAGCAATAAAAATACAGCAGCGCCAGAAAGTACAACACTTGGAAAATCCTAACGTCACCCCAACACCGGCTGCGCGTGGCTCACTATTTTCTGGCAATCGCTCACCTGCGTTTATTTTTATCTTCATCACAGTTTTGTTGGATATCCTGTCGATAGGCATCATCATTCCTGTGTTGCCAAAACTTGTGCAGACGTTGCTTGGCGGGGATGTGCTGCGCACCGCCCAGTTGTTTGGCTGGTTTATTTCCATTTGGGCGTTGATGCAGTTTATTTTCTCGCCAGTCATGGGCGCGCTGTCGGATCATTTTGGCCGCCGACCTGTGGTGTTATTGTCGAATTTAGCGCTTGGCCTTGATTATCTCATCATGGCGTTTGCGCCGACGCTGTGGATATTGTTCATCGGTCGCATTGTCTCGGGCATTGCCTCTGCCACAATTGCAACGGCACAGGCCTATATCGCTGATATCACCCCACCCGAAAAACGCGCAGGCGCATTTGGCTTGTTGGGTGCGGCGTTTGGTGTTGGGTTCGTATTGGGACCTGCGCTTGGCGGCGTGCTCGGGCACTATGATTTGCGCCTACCGTTTTTAGTGGCGGGTGTGCTGAGTTTAGCCAATTTCTGCTACGGCTATTTCATCTTGCCTGAATCATTAACGCCTGAAAATCGTTCACCGTTTTTGTGGTCAAAGGCCAATCCTGTCGCCGCGATTGGCTTGCTCGCCAGCAATGGCCAATTGGCGCGGCTCGGCTTTATCAGCTTTCTTTTGCAGTTTGCCCACCATGTGCTGCCGGCAGTGACCGTTCTTTATATGGGCTACCGCTATGGCTGGGACGAACGTGCGGTTGGTCTGGTTCTGGCTCTTGTGGGCGTGTGCGCCATGATTGTGCAGGGCGGTCTCGTGCGGCCCATTGTGGCGCGTATTGGCGAGCGACAGGCACTTTTGATTGGTTTGATAACTGGCGCTGCGGGTTTTGCCATTTATGGCTTTGCTTCGACAGGTGCTTTGTTATTATTGGGCGTTCCAGTTATGGCCTTTTGGGGGCTTGCGCAACCATCCATGTCCTCGCTTATGAGCCGCCAGGTTGGTCCCGAAAGCCAAGGAAAGTTGCAAGGGGCAAATGCGGGTATGATGGGTCTATCGGGGCTGATTGGGCCGTGGGTCTTTGCACTCACGTTTGCTTTTGCGATTGATCCGGCCAAAGGCCTGATGGTGCCCGGAATGTCGTTTTATCTTGCCGCAGTTGTCATGTTGCTTGCGCTTGCAGTGGGATTTGGGCTGAAAAAACCAAGCTGATCTGCGCCTTATTGCAAACGCATTGTCGCGGAAAGTTGATGTGACATAATTTATGTAACGCCTTAGATGGTTTCTGGGACATTTTTAGGAGACTGCCATGATGAAATTGTTTGCTTCTAGCCTAATGGCTGCCACTTTTTCTGGGATTTTTATCGTGTCTTCTTTTGCGGCAGGCGATGCGCCCGCGCCAAAGGAAGCCACAGAAATGACTGACTTGGAAAAAGCCGAGAAAAAATGCAAGGAAACCACTGGCAAGGTTTGGAATAAGAAAACCAAAAAATGCGTCGATGCGCAGGCCGGCGAGTTAGACGATGACAGTATTTATGAAACCGGTCGTCACCTGGCAAAGATTGGCCGCTATGATGAAGCCATTACCATTTTGAATTATGTGGCTGACGCCAACGACAAACGCGTGCTCAATTATTTGGGTTATTCTTATCGCAAGTCTGGTCAAATTGACGTCGGTTTGACCTACTACAAGAAGTCACTCGCTATTGATCCGGATTATGTTTTGGTCCGTGAATATCTAGGCGAAGCGCTGATCCAAAAGGGTGACATTCAAGGCGCAAAGGCACAGCTTATAGAAATAGAAGCGCGATGCGGTAAGACGTGTGAGCCGTATATCGATTTAGCAGCTGAGCTATCCAAAGTTACAAACGGCTGACTGCATTTTTTTCGTGAATCTTTTGCGGAAATAGGCTATTCAACGTTAGAAGTTTATCAATTGCGGTTCCCGGTTGGCTTTCGGGGGCCGTTTTTATTTGTCCAAAGGGCAAATTTTTAGAGGAAATATCGATGTCACAGGAAAAAGTTCCAATGACTGCGCCTGGCTTTGCAAAGCTTAAGGAAGAGCTGCGCTGGCGTCAGCAGGAGGAGCGTCCGCGCATCATTGAGGCAATTGCAGAAGCGCGCTCGCATGGCGACTTGTCAGAAAATGCGGAATATCACGCTGCCAAGGAGCAACAGTCTTTAAATGAAGGGCGCGTTGGCGAACTTGAAGACTATATCGCGCGCGCTGAGGTGATCGACGTTTCGAAAATGACCGGTACAAAAATCAAATTTGGTGCGACGGTCACGCTCATTGATGAAGACACTGAAGAGAAGAAAATCTATCAAATAGTCGGCGATCAGGAAGCTGAGCCTAAGGCTGGTCGTATTTCGATTTCTTCTCCAATCTCCCGCGCTTTGATCGGCAAAGAGCAAGGCGATGCGATTGAAGTCTTGGCACCGGGTGGCGCGCGCGGCTACGAGATCGTCAGCGTCAAGTTTGTTTGAGCTCTAGGATTATGCCGGTGTTCGTTGATCCGTCATCGGTGGATGTGATTGCGCCAAACTTTAAGAAGCGCTTGTCTGGTGTGACCTCTACGATCATCCAGCTCATACCTTGCCAACGTGAAGCGGGGCTCAACATTGCAACGCTTGGGCCGGGATTGCCAGACCATTTGCCTAAAATCCGATTTCGCGATCTTTGGAAATTGTGGCGTCGACCCGATTCAAACAAGTTACGCGTTTGGCACGCACGGCGCAATATTGAGATGTTGCCGGGCATAATGCTTCGCGATTTTCTGCGTATGCCTCTGAAGCTTGTGTTTACCTCTGCCTCGCAGCGCAGGCACACTGCTTATTCCAAGTTTTTGATCAAACGTATGGACGTCGTGATTGCCACCAGCGCTAAGACCTCGGCATATCTTGAGGTGCCCAACACGGTTATTATGCACGGCATTGACACCAAACGCTTCTCACCCCCAGACGACAAGGCGAGTGCCAAGCGTGCGGTCGGTTTGCCTAATGATTATAAAATTGCCGGTTGCTTCGGTCGCATACGCCATCAAAAAGGCACTGATATTTTTGTTGATGCGATGATAGCGCTGTTGCCACTGCATAATGATTGGATGGCAATCATTGCAGGGCGCACCACTGTTGAGCATACAGCCTTTGAGAAAGAATTGCATGATCGTATCGCGGCTGCTGGGCTCACCGATCGTATCAAGTTCGTTGGGGAACATACTGACATTGATCGTTGGTACAAGGCGTTGGATCTATTTATCGCGCCGCAACGTTGGGAAGGCTTTGGCTTAACGCCACTGGAGGCGATGGCGAGCGGTGTGCCCGTCGTTGCCAATGATGTGGGGGCGTTTGGTGAGTTAATTGAAGAAGGCGCTACGGGTCATGTCGTTGGAATGCCTTTTTTGGAAAACCAAATCGTGGCAATCGAGCAGTTGATGTCTCAAGATAAATTGCTCAAATCGCAGTCACAACAATCGCTTGCGCATGTTGTTAAAAATTACTCGCTTTTGGGCGAGGCGCAGTCAATCATGCGCATATATGATAAATTGAGGCGGTGAAATGATGCGGACGACTATTGTGACCGTCGCCTATAACAGCGCTGGCGTTATCTCAGACATGCTTGCAAGCGTCCCTATCGGTACGCCGGTCGTTGTCGTCGATAATGCGAGTGCGGATAAATCGGCAGATATTGCAGCGTCTTCAGGAGCAACTGTCATTCGGCTAAAGACGAACAGTGGTTTCGGTCGTGGCTGCAATGTTGGTGCGGCTGTGGCGACAACCGAGTTCCTATTGTTTCTCAATCCAGATGCCACGCTGGATGCAAAATGCATCGAGATTTTAGAGGCTGCTGCCGACAAGTATAAGATCGCTTCCGGATTCAATCCAGCGATTACTGACAAAGACGGCGGACCTTATTTCAAGCGCGGGTCGCGACTGCTCGCGCATAGCCAGTGGATGGCCAGAGGGCGACCGACAAAGGATTGTGAAGTACCCGTCTTATCGGGTGCAGCATTGTTTTGTCGCCGCTCGCAATTTGAGAAAATCGGCGGGTACGACGAGGCGATTTTTCTTTATCACGAAGACGATGATTTGGCACTGCGTTTGAAGTCAACCTTCGGTCCTTTGATGTTTATTGATACCGCAAAAGTTGGTCATCAGGAAGGCCGTTCATCGCCGCGCTCCCCAGAAATCGCCCGCATCAAATCCTATCACATGGCCCGCTCGCGCGTGTACGCAATGAGGAAACATGGCTGGCATTTCGCTTATTTTCGTACACTGGCGAGCGCGATCGGTAAGTTTTTCAACCCCGCCGTCTTATTTTCCGCCCGAAAGCGTGCGCAAGCCTTGGCATTTTTAAGGGGCGCTTGGTCTATGGGGCACCATAGTTGAGAATTAGGGAAAAATCAGCAATCCGCCCAAACTACGCTTTGCGGAACGTATAAGTGTTCTCGATCTGGTCGATTAATGTAAGACCGGCCTTTGAAACCAAAGTTAAGAAATCAGCGACGCTTTTTTGCCGTTCGGCAAATACTTTTGGATGGATTTCAATGATGGCGAGTGAACAGGTAGCAAATGCCTGCGGGTCGCTTTGAAGCACATCATATTCCGCGCCTTCAATATCCATTACCAGCGTATAGTGGTGCGGGTTACCTGCCGTGTTTAGTAGACTTGACAAAGTTTCAGCGCGAACCACGACATTACCGTTTTCGCTCAATTTGCTGATGTGAATGTTGTCACTGGCATGGAAGCTGACTTCTTTTGCTCCGTAGGCAATTGCCAAATTATGCACATGGATTTCGCAAGTAGGGTTCGTGCAGTGGGCATTTTCGCGACAAACATCAATAATTGTCGGATTAGCCTCCACGACGTCGTAGCGAACACCGGCTTCAAGTTTTTTGGCGAGAAGAGAAGAGAGAATGCCCAATGATCCGCCAAGTTCAATTAAAGGAAGTTTTGGGTCCAAATGCCGCTCGACCATAATCCGTTCAGGGCGTTCATAGCCATCCTTCATCAAAACTCTTTTGATGCTGAACATATGGTCTGGCACTTTCACGGGGTGGCCTGCAAAATAAAAATCTGGGCCATTGCGCCAATGATAAAGCGCAAGGCGGCCACGGCGATAAAGGTTCTTCAAACTGGTCATTGTGCCTAACTCTGTCCCTGCAATGCTTCGCTTAAAACAACAATATGGCGTTCAATCAAACACGCAAATTTTGCTGAAAAGCCAAACTCAACTTTCGCGTATATAAAACGAATTGTTCCTGCTTTGCCCAACCAGCGTATAGCCCCGTTTGGCAAAAACCCGCGCGCAAGCCGGATAATCATCGAATGATTTTGGATGTTCAATGACGATACGGTTCGGCAGTAGACTTTCCGGCACTGACTGTAAAAATGGAGCGAGTGCTTTGTCTTCGTGGCCTTCAATGTCGATTTTTAAACCATGAATGCTGTCGATCCCAACTTCTTCTACAATTGCGCTGAGCGTGCGCACTGGAATCGAACCATTGTCGCTCTCCACGACCGCGACGATGGCTACGTCGTCTTGGAAAACCACAAGATCACCAAAGCCATCTTTGTCACTCACCGCGCAGGCAAACATTTTAACATTGTCGAGGTTGGAGGCTTGCGCATTCCAAGACAGCATCTGCGCCATCAGCGGATTTGCGTCGATAGCAATCAGGGTGCCGGCTTTTCCCGCGGCTTTGGCCAAAGAAAGGGCATAGAGGCCTATGTTTGAACCTATGTCGATAAAGTTAGCACCAGATTTTGAGCCTTCAATTAAGAAGTTAATGTC
>JBGTAU010000360.1:0-6129 GCA_041749675.1 Rhizobiaceae bacterium
CATTCACTCGGCTGACGATAAACTGACAGTTTGTGTCAGCGCTCAGTCAGGAAAAACGACTTGCGGCAATTTCAGGACATTCTAGGCAGTTTTCGGAATTTCCCATAAGTAATTGAAAAAATAACGTTTTCTAATTAGATGTCGTCAATTTTTGCAGATATTAATCTGACAGCGTGCTGACTATTCATCACTGTTCACAAACCCACGACAGTTCGTCATCAATTTCAACAACGCAATAAAAAATTTGAGCCGGACGCAGGTTTTCCTGCTGCCCGGCTCCCCCTCTGGCTGCCGGATGGAAAACTGGGAGGTTCGCCCCATCCGGTTACAGAACAGTGTGAGCGTAGATGCTCTATAGGGTCCAACTTGCATTGAGGAATTTGTAAATGCAATAGACAAATTAATTTTTTCGTTATTATTCAATGGCTTGAGCAATTTATAGGCTTTTGCCAATTCGATAGGCAGTCGGGGTGCTGTGATAATAGGCAGTTGACGAAAAAGCAGGCGATGCCGCATGGTTGGCTGGAGGAGAAGCCACATGTTTTCACGCCAGTTTACGCTCAACGCCAAATCGGGCGCCGCGCTCAATGTGTATTATGAGCCCGCAAGCAGCACGCCGCGCGGCGTGATTGTCATCAACCATGGCCTGGCAGAACATGCGTCCCGCTACGAACGTTTTGCAAAATTTTTGAGTGCGAACGGTTTTCATGTCTACGCCCATGACCATCGCGGCCATGGATTCACTACTGTGCCAGGCGCATCGCTCGGCACGTTTGCCAAAGTTGATGGCTGGCAGCGCGTTTTGGATGATGTGCATGATGTAAGGCAACACGCCCAAGAAGCGCATGGCGGACTGCCACTGATCGTGTTTGGCCATTCGATGGGCGGGCTGATTGCTATGAACAGCGCGCTGCGCGATCCGCAAGGCATCGCCGCGCTTGCGGTTTGGAATACCAATTTCTCGGCCGGACTGTTGGGGCGTCTGGGCCAACTTATTCTGGGCCTCGAGCGCATGTTGCTGGGTTCCGACGTTCCCTCTGTCATGTTGCCCAAATTGACATTCCAAGATTGGGCTAAAAAGGAAACCAGCGGGCGCACCGCCTTTGATTGGTTGTCGCGCGATACCGCGGAAGTAGACGCCTATATCGCCGACCCGCTGTGCGGCTGGGATGCCAGCGTTGGCATGTGGCAAGACGTGTTCAAGCTGATTTTTCATGGCGCGAACGATGCTAACTTTGCGAACCTGCCCAAAGCGCTGCCGATAAACCTGCGCGGCGGCGGGCATGACCCTGCGACTGAGTTTTCTAAAGCCTCAACGACGCTTTCAAACAGGCTTTCCAAAATGGGCTTCTCCAACGTCACCACCACAATCGGGCCAGACAATCGCCACGAATGCCTCAATGATACCAACCGCGACGAGGTGGTGGATAGATTTGTTATGTGGCTGGATGAAATCTTGCGGTGACAGCGTGCACACTCTTTGTTAGAGCAAGCACAAATGGAGCTTGCAAGACATGTTCGCTGAACTATTCACCCTTGAACACCTCACCACATTTCTCATCCTGACTGCGCTGGAAACAGTGCTCGGGTTTGATAATCTTCTATACATTTCCATCGAAGCGAAACGCGTGGGCGCCGCCAGCGAAGCCTATGTGCGGCGCATGGGCATTGTATTGGCGATTGGCCTACGCATTGTGTTGTTGTTCGTCGTGCTCAAACTGATCGATGCATTCCAAGCGCCATTCTTGCATTTTGATTGGCCCTATTTCTCCGGCTCGATCAGCGGCCATGCGGTGATCGTACTCGTCGGCGGCGTGTTCTTAATTTACACCGCCATGAAGGAAATCTACCATCTGCTGGCGGTAGATGATCTCGGCCACGGCGAAAAGGGAGCGCCCACACGCACGGTAACCAGCGCCTTTATCTGGATTATCCTAATGAACATCGTGTTCTCATTCGACACCGTATTATCGGCAGTCGCGCTGACGAAAAACTTCCCAGTGATGGCTGCCGCAATCATCATCTCCGGCATATTGATGGTGGTGATGGCCGATGCCGTTGCCAACTTCCTCAAGCGCAATCGTATGTATGAAGTGCTTGGTCTGTTCGTGCTTCTGCTCGTCGGCTTCATGCTGATGTCGGAAGGTGGCCATATTGCCCATCTCGCATTCTTTGGCTACCCGATCGAACCGATGGCGAAATCGACGTTCTACTTCGTGCTGTTCACGTTGGTAGCCGTCGAAATCATCCAGAGTCGCTATCAAAAAAAGCTGCTTTCGGACGAAGGCAAGGACAGCAGCAACCATGCATAATGCACCGCTGAAGGGCGTACGGGTTCTCGAACTCGCACGCATTTTAGCAGGCCCTTGGGCCGGACAAACACTGGCTGATCTGGGCGCCGATGTCATCAAAGTTGAGAATCCTGAAGGCGGCGATGACACCCGCTCGTGGGGTCCGCCCTTTCTTAAGGGTGCAAAAGGCGAGGATTTAGACGCCGCCTATTATCATGGCGTCAACCGCAACAAGCGCTCGGTGATCGCCGATTTGAAGACGGCGGAGGGCCAAGATTTCGTGCGCCGACTCGCCGCGCAATCGGATATTTTGATCGAGAATTTCAAATCCGGTGGCCTTGCCAAATATGGTTTGGATTTTGAGAGCTTGCGATCGATCAATCCCAAACTCATCTATTGCTCTATCACTGGCTTTGGCCACACTGGACCATATGCCAGCTTTGCAGGCTATGATTTCATCGTACAAGGCATGTCCGGCCTAATGTCGATTACCGGCGAGAAGGGCGGCCAACCGATGAAGACGGGCGTTGCCGTTGCGGACCTTTTCACCGGTGTTTATTCGGTCATCGGTATTCTGGCGGCCCTGCGTCATGCGGAAGCGACAGGCCAAGGGCAGCACATCGACATGGCCCTATTGGACACGCAAGCCGGAGTGCTGGCCAACCAGAACATGAACTATTTGGCCACCGGCATTTCGCCGAGCCGCATTGGCAATGAGAACCCGAACATCGTGCCCTATGAAGTCGTGCCGGTTTCAGACGGGCATATAATTCTCGCTGTCGGAAATGATGGGCAGTTTGAACGTGCGTGTGCGATACTGGGTTTGAGCGCGTTGCCAAGCGATCCACGCTTTGCCACCAATGAAGCGCGCGTTGCCAACCGTGAACTGCTGCGCACTTTTATTACGCCCGCGACGAATGCCTTTACCAAGGCTGCGTTGCTTGAAGCCTGTGAAGCCAAAGCAGTGCCTGTTGGAACGATCAACTCCATTGGCGAGATGTTTGACGACGAACAAGTGAAAGCACGGGGCTTACGCATCGATCTGGCGGATGGCGAGGGCAATATGATCCCCAGTGTGCGCACGCCGATTGTGATGAGTGAAACGCCGCTGCGTTACAAGACGCCCTCCCCGAAATTGGGCGAGCATCAGGCAGAGGTGATGGCGGATTTGGCACAGTGGGAGCGCGGCATCCGCTAACGGATTGCCAATTGCTTAAGTTTGGCGCTACCCCTCATCCGGTCCGTTGGGCCACCTTCTCCCCGCAAGCGGCGGGGCGAAGGGAACGCGATTAAGTTTAAGCCACAGCCCGTGCCAAGGCGCATTGCGACCAGAGGCTCGCCAATGCTTTCACCAAGTGATCAATATCCGCTTCGGTATGAAACGGCGTTGGCGTTATGCGCAGACGCTCGGTTTTGACTGGCACAGTCGGATAGTTGATCGGCTGGACGTAGACGCCATATTGATCAAGCATAATATCTGAAATCCATTTGCACTTGGCCGCATCGCCGACCATCACGGGAATGATGTGGCTGGGGTTATGCTGGTGCGGGATGCCATAGTGATCAAGCTTTGCGCGAACCTTGGCGACCACTTGACGATGGCGTACGCGCATTTCTTCGTGGGCTTTGAGCCAAGCAATCGATGCGGTGGCGGCCGCAGCAAGCGCTGGGGGAATGGCTGTGGTGAAGATGAAGCCGGAAGCAAACGAGCGGATGAAATCGATGAGATTGGCTGAGCCTGCGATGTAGCCGCCCATGACGCCATAGGCTTTGCCGAGCGTGCCCTCGATGATGGTGAGGCGATGCATCAAGCCCTCGCGCTCAGCCACGCCGCCACCGCGCGGGCCGTACATGCCAACCGCATGGACTTCATCCAAATAGGTCATCGCGCCAAATTGATCAGCGACATCGCAGATCGCAGCAATCGGGCCAATGTCGCCATCCATCGAATAGACCGATTCGAACGCCACCAATTTCGGAGCCTTTGGATCATCGAGCGCCATCAAGCGGGCAAGGTCTTTGGGGTCATTGTGCTTGAAGATGCGGCGCTCGCATTTCGAATGGCGAATGCCTTCGATCATCGACGCATGATTGAGCGCATCCGAATAGACGATGAGGCCGGGAATTTGTGCGCCGAGCGTGCCGAGCGCTGCCCAATTGGAGACATAGCCAGAAGTGAACAATAGCGCGGATTCTTTGCCGTGCAGGTCAGCCAATTCGCGCTCAAGCAGAACGTGATTGTGGTTGGTGCCAGAAATATTGCGCGTACCGCCAGCGCCTGCGCCGCAAGTATCGACAGTATTTTTCAAGGCCTCTGTAACAACAGGATTTTGGCCCATGCCGAGATAGTCATTGGAACACCAGACCGTGACCTCTTGGGTCGATCCATCGGCGCGATGGCGCGTGGCTTTTGGAAAGCTGCCAGCATGGCGGGTCACATCGGTGAAAACGCGGTAATTTCCAGCCGCCTTCAAAGTGCCTAGCCGATCGGCAAAATATGCTTCAAAATCCAAAGGACGATTCAAGTGACTATTCCTGCTACAACTGATCAATACCAACCGGTTAACGCTTCTTTAGACTTATTCCAGACGAAATTGGATTCTTTTTTTCGAACCGTTCTGAAACGAATTGTCACAGGATAGCGAACGATGGGTTGATCGAGGTCAATTGCACTTCGGTTTAGTGCTATTCCAAACGCGCGGGAAAGCCAGGTGCGCGCAAATCGGTCTTGAGCATATCTTCCAACAGCTTAGCGATCATGGGTGATTCTGCCGTGCCGCCATAGGCCGCCTTTGCCGCCACATAGGTTTGCTCTGTAGCGCCTGCCAGATCCAAAGGAACGCCAAATTCGCGACCAAACTGCATAGCAAAGCCAAGGTCTTTGAGCGCCAAATCAATGTTGAAGGCAATATCGTATGAGCCATTGAGGATCAGTGCGCCCTCTGTTTCGTGGACGAATGAATTGCCGGACGATGCTTTGATGGCATGCCATGCTTGGCCCAAATCCAAGCCACCGCGTTTTGCAAGCATCAACGCTTCGCTGCAGGCCTTCAAGTGAATGAAAGCCAACATGTTGGTGATGACTTTAATGATGGAGGCGGAACCGAGCGGACCCATATGAAAAATCTCATTGCCCATCGCCTTGAGGGCGGGCGTGTGGAGATCAAACAGGTCTTTATCGCCCGCCGTCAACATAGTAATCTCGCCGCGCGCCGCCAAATGAACGCCGCCCGTCACCGGGCATTCCATCATGCGCACCCCGTTCTCAGCCGCCAGCGCACCAAGGCGGACGATATCATCGCGGCCCAGTGTCGAGTTTTCAATCCACGTGGCCCCGGGTTTCATCACAGGCAGAATTTCTTTGAGTACAAGCTCTGAAACGGCGGGCGACGGCAGACAGGTAAGAACATGATCAACGGAACTGGCGACCTCAGCAGCGCTATCCGCCCACGTTGCACCGGCAGCGACAAGTCGATCACCAAGGGCACGGTTCTTATCAAAGACCGTGACCTTGAAGCCCGCGCGAAGCAATGAATTGGCAAGATGCCCGCCAAGGTTTCCAAGACCGATATAGCCGTAATGCATGATGAACTCCCAAGATTTCTTGCCAGAAACATACTGCATGTTGAACGATTGATTTTCAAATTTACGGCGTGAATTGTTGTTCAAACGAGATGGCCACCACCCAACGCCCGACACGGCAAACCGTTCGGGGTATCCATCAGTTGGGAAGCGGGGCGCTTCTTCGCGAAACGCCAAGAAATTGTGGTGGCGTAACTTCTGCGCCCCGCACGTTGACTTCGCACACTGTTTAGGCTGGCTTTTCAGCCCTGTGGGT
>JBGTAU010000361.1:0-2844 GCA_041749675.1 Rhizobiaceae bacterium
CGGCTTTACGACATTGCGCTTTAACTTTCGTGGCATTGGTCGCAGCCAGGGCGAATTTGATCATGGCGCAGGTGAATTAGCGGATGCTGCCGGTGCGCTCGACTGGATCCAATCCCACCATCCCGATTCGAAGACTTGCTGGGTAGCAGGATATTCATTCGGTTCTTGGATTGGCATGCAGCTTTTGATGCGCCGCCCTGAAATCGAAGGGTTTATTTCGGTAGCCCCACAGCCGAACACCTATGATTTTTCGTTCCTCGCACCCTGCCCGTCGTCCGGTCTTATCATTCACGGCGACCAAGACCGCGTTGCACCACCAAAAGATGTTCAAGTTCTGGTCGATAAGCTAAAGACGCAAAAAGGCATCACGATTACGCAAAAAACCATGGTTGGAGCCAATCATTTCTTTGCAGGTCAGCAAGATGAATTAATGACCGAATGCTCTGAATATCTCGACATGCGCCTCGCAGTCGGCGATGGCCCAGGTCGCGTCAAGCGTTTGCGCTAAACTTTCGGCTTGACCAACACACCGCCCGTGACCGGCGATTTTACGCCGGTCGTTTGTGGAAATGTGATCGGCAAGCCCTTCAGCGAACGAACGGCCAAATAGGCCCAAGCCTGCGCTTCCATCGCGCCACCATCAAAGCCCGCCTCTTCAGCCACAATGACCCGCGCATTTTGTGCGTGAGCAAGTTTGGCTAAGTCGCTCAAAAGAATCAAATTTTTGCGCCCGCCCCCGCTAATGATCCAAGTCTTGGGCACGACAGGCGCATGGATATGCGAAGCGAATATGGAATGGGCCGTAATTGCAGCAAGCGTTCGTGCCCCATCAGATAACTCCATTCCATCAACAAGGTCCGGCGAGAAATCATTGCGATCCAGCGATTTTGGTGGCGTTTTTGCAAAGTATGGCATGGCCAAACAGCGCTCGACACGCTCCATGTCAACAAAACCTTCAGACGCGATATGCCCACCGTCATCATAAGGAACACCGGCGTGCGCCAGCACCCATTGATCAATAAGGGCATTGCCGGGACCGGTATCGAACGCGACAGGATCATGACCTTTGCAGACAAAAGTCACATTTGAAATGCCGCCAATGTTTACAAAGGCAACGCTTGTCTCCATGCTTGCGGCGAGCGCCGCGTGGAAAATCGGAACCAACGGAGCACCTTGCCCGCCATGGACCATATCATTGGCGCGAAGATCAAAAACCACCGGAATTTGGACCGCATCGGCCAGTGCTTGGCCATCACCAAGCTGTACGGTCAAACCTTGGTCAGGGCGATGCAGTACCGTCTGACCGTGAAATCCAATAATGTCGATGGTGTGGGCTTCAATGCCCGTTTCGAACAAAAACTGCTGAACCGCCTCAGCATGTCGATCAGTGATTTCTTTTTCTACGTCTGTAAGCGATCCGGGTCGATCACCTCGGCCTTTGATAGCCTTAGCATCCTCAAGCGACGACGCTATTTTTTGCCTAAACGCTGCTGGATATCCATATTCACGCGCTGGGCCAGGACGAACCTGGCTGACACCGTCTGTATCAACAACCGCCACATCAATGCCATCCATCGACGTGCCACTCATGAGACCAATTGCCCGCACTAAAGTCATCGGTTTCCTTCTTGGGGTTCCGTTCTTGTCGATTCGCTTAGAACGATGCTAAAGGCGCGAAGCCGAATATCAAAATGCCTCAAAATCAAAACGCCGAAAGCTTAAAATCAAATGTCCGCTTACAAATCTGATTTCCTCAATGTGCTGAACGAACGTGGGCTGATCCACCAAATTTCCAATCCTGATGCTTTGGACAAAGCGGCGATCGAGGGCACGATTACTGGCTATGTTGGTTATGATGCAACGGCAACGAGTTTGCACATCGGTAATTTGATCACAGTTACTTTGCTTTATTGGCTACAGCAAACGGGGCATAGGCCTATCACTTTGATGGGTGGTGGAACGTCCATGGTGGGCGACCCATCGTTTCGCGACGATCAGCGCAGCCTCTTGTCGATGGAAAAGATCGACGAAAATATTGCCGGTATCAAGAAGATATTCGGGCGCATCTTAAGTTATGGCGACGGCGCGAGTGACGCGGTGATGGTCAACAATGCGGACTGGCTGATGCAATTGAAATATGTTGATTTTTTGCGTGATGTTGGCCGCTTCTTCTCGGTCAACCGCATGTTATCTTTTGACAGTGTCAAACTACGCCTTGATCGCGAGCAGTCACTGTCGTTCCTCGAATTCAATTACATGATCCTGCAGGGCTACGACTTCGTCGAGCTTAACCGTCGCTATGGCTGCGTGCTGCAGATGGGCGGCTCCGACCAGTGGGGCAACATCGTCAACGGCATCGACCTCGGACACAGGATGGGCACGCCGCAACTCCATGCGCTGACGACGACGCTGCTCACCACATCGTCGGGCGCCAAGATGGGCAAGTCGGCGACGGGCGCCGTGTGGCTCAACGAAGCGAATTTCTCGCCCTACGATTTCTGGCAGTACTGGCGCAACACAGAGGATGCCGATGTCGGCCGCTTCTTGAAAATCTTCACCCGCCTGCCGCTCGATGAGATCGCACGTCTGGTGGCGCTCGGCGGCTCCGAGATCAACGAAGCGAAGAAGGTGCTGGCCACCGAAGCGACGGCGATCGTCCACGGACGCGCGGCGGCGGACCAGGTCGCGGAGACGGCGCGCAAAACCTTTGAGGAAGGCGCGACCGCCGACACGTTGCCGTCCATTGCGATTGATCGGGCCGAACTCGCCGGTGGCGTCGGTATCCTGTCGCGTTTTGTGAGTGCGGGGCTTGCGGCATCAAATGGCGAGGCTCGCAGGCATATC
>JBGTAU010000362.1:0-2468 GCA_041749675.1 Rhizobiaceae bacterium
GGGTGATGTCGCCAGCCCCTACTGAGTGCCGGCCACGCTAAGATATTCGGTGAGCGCAAAGACTAAATGATAAAAGATTGAGGCCGGCACATCCGTGGATTTTGTCCGGCCTTTTTCGTCCAGCATATCAAGCCATAGCCCCTCAGGCGCAGGCTCAATGTGCCAGCGGAACAGACGGCCGGCACGGGCTTCAATCTCCGGCTTCATGTCAGGTCCACCGATGCTATCGAGCGCCATGGCCGCCTTCAACGCTTCCGTTTGCGTCCACGAACGAGATGTGCGCACGAGCGGGATGCCAGTCTTGCTGACAGCGTCGTAAGCCAAACCCGTGGCGCGGTTGAGGCCGTTGGCGATGGCGCTGGAATAAAGTTTGCGGGCATAGCCATTAAATTCTTTGCGCCCGGATGCTGCGGAATAGGCGACCAGCAACGAGGCCCATTCGAAGTGATGGCCTGGCTCTGTCCACTCCCCTTTTTCACCTACGAGTGGTTTTAAGTTTGAATCAAAAAACTCGCCTAAGCTCCAGTTTTCGGAGTCGAAAAAGCGTTCGGCGAACAGGTCTACAATCTTGGTCGCGCGGTCGAGATACACTTTCTCGCCGGTCACTTTGTGCCACACCAGAAACGCCTCTAACAGATGCATATGCGGGTTAGAGCGGCGCGGTGTTTCACCTTGTGTCGTTTCTTTGTATGACGCGCCATTATCGATTGAGAGGTATTGATCGATGAATGCAAATGTCTCTTGACCAAGCGCCTTTGCGCGGGGATGTCCAGCCTTCAATGCGTATGCCAAGGCGAGCAGCACGCAGGCTTGGTCGTAAGCGTCTTCAGCCCCATCGACCACCGTTCCATCGCTTTGCATGACTCGAACCCAGCCGCCATTGACCGAGCGGCCATGCTTTTCGATGAAGCTGATGCCGTGATCGATGATGTCCAGCGACGGGCCGGTCCAGCCCATTTCATGGGCTACACCAAACGCATAGATTTGCCGCGCCATAGTGCGCATACGCTTATCGCGCTGCACTGGTTGGCGCTCGAACGTCAGCGCCTCATGAAAGCCGCCATGGACAGTGTCCAAACCGGCGGTGGACCAGAGCGGCAGCGTTTCCTCAAAAAGCCAATGGCGGATTCGCTTGGCGTGCGCGCCAGCGACAGGCATGCGGTCATGCACCGGCGTGATGCGGCTTTCCAAACGTCCGGTTTTCTCCAGCCGCTCGACGATTTTTTTGACGTTCTGGCTTTGCGAAACGGGGGCCACGAACGTAGCGTCTTGTGTGGCGACGACGGCCATGCCTTCTAGACCAATCACAGATAGCAGGCGACCTTGCGAGCGCAAGTAGGAGTTTTTACAATCAATGGCGATCACATCGCCGATCACCACATTGCCGTGATCGTCGGTCGCACTGACATCGAGTAGCGATTGCCATGAGCCAAGATCAGACCAGCGGAAAAGCGCCGGGACGACGGCGATATCGGACAGCTTTTCCATAATTGCAGTGTCCACCGCTTCGGAGCGAATGCTGGCGTAGATCGACGCGGGCAAATAGGTGCCAGTCTCGTCGATTTGCGCTTCGGTGAAAGCCTTGGTCGCCTGCGCCCAAATATCCGGCGCATGCTGCAAATAGGCCTCGCGCATGGCGGACGGGCGGAACAGGAACATGCCTGCATTCCAGAGGAAGTTGCCAGAGGCTACATATTGCTCAGCAGTAGCGAGGTCCGGCTTTTCGACAAAGCGAGCGACATCGCGCACTGCGGTGTTCTGTTGTTTCGGCTTGCATTCAATATAGCCAAAGCCCGTTTCCGGCGCATCCGGTGTGATGCCAAACACCACCACGCGGCCGTCCAACGTCGCAGGGACACCCAATTCAATGGTTTGCCAAAACTGCGCAGTGGTGGAAATTTCATGGTCAGAAGGCACGACCAAAACCAACGAATCGCCCGCATTGAGGCCGACCTGTGCAGCAACAGCGACAGCGGCGGCGGTGTTGCGACCAACCGGCTCAAATATCCCCTGCCCGCCATGCAGATCTATTCCGGATAGATCGTAATTCACACGTTCGGCATGGCGCTCGCCGGCGATGAGATTGACTTCGACGGGTCCGGCAGTGCGGGCGGCAAGGCGATTGACCGTTTTGACCAGCATCGAGCCTTCGCCGGAAAGCGCATGAAATTGTTTCGGGTTATCCTCGCGCGAAAGTGGCCAAAGACGCGAACCCACGCCGCCGCTCATCACAAACCCGAGGATCTTCTCGTTCAATTTCTTTATCCTTCACGTGCAAATTCAGGCCGCACTTTTACGCGACCGGATCAAAACTGCAGATTGTTGTTAGCAGTGGTCGCTTGATAAGTTGTGAAGGCGCAACACCTTCGCGCGCCAAATCACTCAATTTCGTCTTGCGGCACACAATTGACCTCGCTATAAGCGCTGCTCTGGTCTCGGAGTGTAGCGCAGCCTGGTAGCGTACCTTG